>NZ_JBHSLU010000001.1:0-1333 GCF_042655245.1 Allobosea massiliensis
TGCCCCGCGATCACGGTGAGCGGAAATCATGTGTTTCCCGTCACCTGCAAAATGCCCTTAGCGTGTATTAATGTAGAAATGACCACAGAGCCCCATGATGTCTTTTTGGACGAACTCGACAGCCTGAAGGGCCTGCTCCGTCTGTTCGGCGAGCACGAACGCGTAGTTTCGCAGCTCTCCCTGGGCGCGCTCGATTGCAGCGTTTCGGCTGTGGACGATGAAGAGGAGCGAACCAACTGTAGCGGCGCCGGCGACGAATATGACGAGGGCTACGATAGCTTTTAGCGATACCAACCGAATTCCAACGCGCACGATATCTGTCCTATAGGCGTCGACCTCAATCGCGCCTTCTCCACTCACGGCCTCGACGCCTGTCGACCGTCGAGTCGGATGCATCACAGGCCAGAAGCGCTAACAAACTATTGCGCGCAAAATGTGATCTAGGCCCATCATATTTGCTTTGATTTCAATGAGTTCCGAATGGAACTAAGTGGCGATTGGCGGGAATTTTTATTCTCCATAAGCACTGCGCCGCGCATCATTTCATATGCGCGGTGACAATTCTCGGGCGGTTAATTGCACCGGCGGTCGATGTAGTCGACTTCGACGGAGCTGTTGCCGATAGTGATAAGGGCAGGAGAAATGACGAGCTTCCGCCCTGTCATGGTTGATTGTGACAGCGACGTGCCGCCTAGTTGGGGCCGGGTCGTGATCCGTCACGACGCGAGGCCGGTGGAGAAAGGCGCAAGAGGTGATGGTTGACTGGGATCGCATCGAAAACTTCGTCGGCTATGGGAGGCTTGATGCGCCCGTCGTTTTCATCGGTATGGAAGAAGGCGGCTACGGCGCAAACCAGCCCGAAAAACTCTTGGCAGATCTGATTAGGCGATCTTCGTTTCGTGAGATCGAGGCGTACGCGGGACATAGCGGCGCCATTCAAAGGACCTGGCGGGTCGCGTGCAGCCTGATGCTTCATCGGCAAGGGAACACCCAGCCAAGCGTCGCTGAGCTGGTCGCTTATCAGGACACTAAATTTGCGAGGCCCGATGGCGAAGTTCTGCTAACTGAGCTGATGCCCTACCCCAACAATAGGCTGAGTAGCTGGCCTGCAATTTATGCAGAGCGAGAGACGCGAGAGGGGTACTATCAGCGGCTGTTGCCGGCTCGGACCAAGCTTATTCGCGACGTCCTCGCCGCGAGCAAGCGAGAGCTGATCGTCGCGTATGGGAAGGGGTGCAGATTCCGACGCGACCGGCCGGGTAATCCAATAATTAACCGGCCACTGTTCCGAGAATTAACCGGTCGGGATTCCGAGAATTATCCGGCCAGGGCG
>NZ_JBHSLU010000002.1:0-47623 GCF_042655245.1 Allobosea massiliensis
GCTTCACCCGCACAAGGCGCTGGGATACCGTTCACCGCGAGAGTTCATCGCTGACCGTTCAACCGCGGAGGACGTGTCCGGTCTTTGAGGGGCAACAACAACTGCGCGAAACCGGTATAATTTCCGATGACGTTTCTATTGGCGCGGACGGACCCGCCTAAGAGGGAAGCGTCCGTGGAGGGTGCCATGACCAGGACCACGCGCAACATCTTCGACCAGCCGTCCTTTTGAGGTCACGAGCAAGCGTCGGAAGTCCTACCCGTCCGAAACCCGCGTGAAGCGCGGCGTCCGCATCGTCCATGGCGATGTCGAACGTGCCAAGAAAAGCTCGGCCGCAACGACCTCTGCGTCTGCGGCTCCGGGCGCAGATTTCAAGAAGTGCTGCATGCCCAGCGGCCGTTTCGACGGCTCCGACCGGGATGACTACTTTCAGGGAGTGATGCCACCGCCGTCATGGTCGGGCTTGTCCCGACCATCCACGCCTTGCGACGCTGGGGGCAGGCGACCGCCGACGGCGAAGCGCGAACCCGGTCGATCCCGCGCAAAGGCGTGGATGGTCGCCACAAGGGCGACCATGACGGAAAGAGCGCGGGGAACCCCTCTCCCGCATCGAAGTCGGCTGTTGCCGACTTCGACACTCTGAGTGCTGATCTCGGGCAGGCCCGAGATCAGTGAGAGGGGCAGGGGTGAGGGCCCGCCGCTGGACCGGCGGGGTGCAAACCCAACGACGGCGGCGGTGAGGACACGGCCACGGTGTCGAAGGGCCGACACCTCTCCCTGCCCTCTCCTGACGGGAGAGGGTTCCCCGCGGTGTCCGCGCCCGGTCCGGAAGCGACCCTGCATTGCGCGTCGCGGCTGCGGCGAGGCGCGCTTCCCTTCTCCCCTCGGGGGAGAAGGTGGATCGGCGAAGCCGAGACGGATGAGGGCAGACCGGGTGAGCGGGGTGGCGCGGGCGTCGGTGCAGCGGCGCCGCCCTCATCCGCCCCTGCCGGGGCACCTTCTCCCCCGAGGGGAGAAGGAAAGAGGCGTCGCGGCCCTGCACAAACTTATCCCCGCCCTCCCCGCATCCCCCATACTCCCCTCGCCCATTACCCAAACGGGGCGGCCATCCGGAGGTGTGCCAGTGGCTGGGTGACGGGTCGGCGCCTGCGGGTGGAGTCACGATCCACTCCCGGGAGGCTTCGGGGCACCGCCCTGGGGACAATACGATCCCTGTGCGAGGAGCTCGCTGGAACGGTCGCATCGCATCACGCCTTCGTCCCATGCCGGACGGCGCGACAACCCGATGAGGGGAACTGGCGCCCGAGGGCTCGCGGCGGAGGATGGCCTTCGACCCGATAAGCGCGGCCCGGAGCCCAAAATCGCCGAAGGCGGAGCGCCGGGGGGCGTGCGACGGGTGGCTCAATCCCGCCGCGCCGCGACCTGGCTCAACGGTTGCGGACCTCGACCCCAGCGCCCCGCGGCGCTCCGCCAGCCCCGTTCGATCACCGACGCTGCAACAGCGGGCGGGGGCTGGCGCGCGCCCCCCTCCCCGCAGGGAGACGATCATGACCCGCAAGGAACCCTCCGGCTTCTCGCCCGAGCACATCGCCAATTTCCACCGCACCCAGCAGATCCGCCGCGATCTCCTCAAGAGGCTGGGCGACATCCTCGAGGTCTGGCGCGACTGCACCGACAAGGCCTGCCAGCGCGGCCGCAGCTGCAAGCGCAGCGACGCCGCCTGCCTCCACGGCTTCATGGGGGCCCTGCCCGACCAGGACCGCCGCCTCGCCGGCTACATGATCCAGAACGGCGCCGCCGGGCTCTCCCCCGACGCCGCGCTGGCGCAGGCGCAGGCCCGCGTCGCCGCCGAGATCGCGCAGGATGGCGGGTGACCCATTCCCGTGCCCCCTCCCCGTCATCCCGGGCGCAGCCCTCGGGTCCGATCTAAGATCGGCCCAAGGATAAACTCCGCGGAGACCCGGGATCCATTCCGGAGCGCCGGGTCGGACAGGTTCCGGAATGGATCCCGGATCAGCGCCGCTGACGCGGCTTGTCCGGGATGACGGCGTTGGGGGCGAGGCGATGGGGTCGACAGGCCCGCCCCGGAATGACGGGACGCGCCGAACCAGCCGCCCGCCATGGTCACGCCTCGTTAACCGCTACCTTCCCACCCTGCCCGCTTCACCCGAAAGGAGACAGGATGACGATCCTCGCCACCCGTGCCGCCCTCATCGCCGCCGCGCTCGGCCTCGCCCCCCTGCCGGCCGTCGCCGCCACCGCCACCCCGCTTGGCCAGTTCGGCAGCTGGACCGCCGCCGCCTTCGGCGAGGGCGAGGCGCGCAGCTGCTACATCCTCGCCACGCCCGCCAGCGCCGAGCCCGCGAGCTTGCGCCATGGCGAGGTCTATTTCTTCGTCAAGGAGGCCGAGACGCCGCAGGCGACCGAATCGAGCCTGCAGGCCGGCTATGATTTCGAGGACGGCTCCGAGGTCACCGTCACCATCGGCGACGAGACCTTCCGCATGATCACGAAAGGCAGCCATGCCTGGCTGCGCCGGATCGAGCGCGAGCCGGAGCTGCTGGCGGCGATGCGCGCCGGCCGCGTCATGGCGCTGGAGGCGCGCTCCGCCCGCGGCAATGCGACGAGCTATGAATTCTCGCTCGCCGGTGTCACTGCTGCATCGCGGCATCTGGCCCATTGCGAATGAGACCCCGCCGGGCGGCCGATTCGCGCCGCCCGGCCCGTTTCCGGACCCAAAGGGCATCGAGCGGCGCGAAACAGGGTGAATCAGCGCTTATGTGCGCTGCAGCATCGTTAAGGCACTGGGGGTGCTCATCGGGGCGGCAAATTGGCCTGACCACCCGACCGGCGTCGCTGGAATGCACAAGGATCGGGCAGAACTCTTGCGAATCTTACCGGGTCGTTAACCGCTGGACGCGGGCGAGACGGCAAAAGTGAAGCAATTGCGAATGGTTCATGCCGAAAACGCATGACGGAGCTGACTCCATGCCTCTGTTGCGGGCGCGCTGGCTCACTTATATGCAGCGCACAACGAATTCATCGCTGTGGGCACCGACCCGCTCCGGAAACTTAGTAGGATTGCCACCATGTTCGTCACCATGATCGCCGCCAAGATCCGCGCCTATCTGCGCTATCGCGAGACCGTTCGCGAGCTCTCCCGCCTGACCGACCGCGAGCTCGACGATCTCGGCCTGTCGCGCACCGAGATCCCCTTCGTCGCCCGCACCCACGCGGCCGTCTGAAGCGGCTTTCGCCCCGCTGAGGCGGGGTGCCGAGTAGTCTCTCCCGGAGCCGCGATACTCCCTCGCGGCGACCGGTCGCAGAGCGAATGCCCGCCGCAAGGCGGGCATTTTGCGTTTCGGGCCCCGCTTCCCTTGACGGCGGCGGCGGCGGGCGACACATCCGCGGGATGGAACCCGTTCACATCATCGGCGGCGGTCTCGCCGGCTCCGAGGCCGCCTGGCAGATCGCCCAGGCCGGCGTCCCCGTCATCCTGCACGAGATGCGGCCCGTCCGCGGCACCGAGGCGCACAAGACGGAAGGTCTGGCGGAACTCGTCTGCTCCAACTCCTTCCGCTCGGACGATGCGCTCTCCAATGCGGTCGGCCAGCTGCATTGGGAGATGCGCCGGCTCGGCTCGCTGATCATGGACAAGGGCGACGCGCATCAGGTCCCGGCCGGCGGGGCGCTGGCGGTCGACCGCGACGGCTTCTCGCAAGCCGTCACCGCCGCGCTCGAGGCCCATCCGCTGGTCACCATCGACCGCGCCGAGATCGCCGGCCTGCCTCCGGCAGAGTGGGACAGCGTCATCATCGCCACCGGCCCGCTGACCTCGCCCGCGCTCGCCGCCGGCATCCAGTCGCTGACGGGCGAGGACGCGCTCGCCTTCTTCGACGCCATCGCCCCGATCGTGCATTTCGACTCGATCGACATGGGAGTGGCCTGGTTCCAGTCGCGCTACGACAAGGCGGGTCCCGGCGGGACCGGCGCCGACTACATCAACTGCCCGCTCGACCGCGACCAGTACGAGGCCTTCATCGACGCGCTGCTGGCCGCCGAGACGACCGAGTTCAAGGAGTGGGAGGGCACGCCCTATTTCGACGGCTGCCTACCGATCGAGGTCATGGCGCAGCGCGGCCGCGAAACCCTGCGCTGGGGCCCGATGAAGCCGGTCGGTCTCACCAACAAGCACAACCCGACGGTCAAGCCCTATGCGGTGGTGCAGCTGCGCCAGGACAATGCGCTCGGCACCCTGTTCAACATGACGGGTTTCCAGACCAAGCTGAAATATGGCGAGCAGGCCGCGATCTTCCGGATGATCCCGGGCCTGCAGAACGCCGAGTTCGCGCGGCTCGGCGGCATCCACCGCAACACCTATCTCAACTCGCCGAAGCTGCTCGATGCGCGGCTGCGGCTGAAGGCGGATCCGCGCCTGCGCTTCGCCGGCCAGATCACCGGCTGCGAGGGCTATGTCGAAAGCGCCGCCATCGGCCTGCTGGCGGGCCGTCTCGCCGCGGCCGAGCGGCTCGGCCGCGAGATCGAAATCCCGCCGGCGACGACGGCGCTCGGCGCGCTGGTCAACCACATCACCGGCGGCCACATCGTCACCATCGACGAGGGCCCCCGCTCCTTCCAGCCGATGAACATCAATTTCGGCCTGTTCCCCCCTATCGAGGGACAGGCGACGCATGGCCCCGACGGCAAGAAGCTGAAAGGCCCGGCCAAGAGCGTCGCCCGCAAGCACGCCCTGACCGCCCGCGCCAAGGTCGAGATGGAGGCCTGGGCGGGCGGCGAGCAGGCTCAGGCGGCGGAGTAGCGCGCTTTCACCCCGCCGCGCGCGCCATCCGCCAGATTGCCCATTGCCGGCGCCAGGCGGGCAGCGTGATGATCGTGCGGTAGGGGTCGTAGCCCGAGCGCTCCATGCGCGCGAGATAGGGCTCGACCAGCGCGACCGGCAGGAAGGCCGGCATCACGGCGGAGGGCACCGTGCTGCGCAGCTCGCGCAGCTTCACCAGATGCCCGCGCGCGATGCCGCGCAGCTCCTTCAGCGTGTAGAGCACGCCCGGCCCGCCGCGCCCGCGCACGATGTCGTCGCGGGTGACGCCGTTGCGGGCGAGGATGTCGCCGGGCAGGTAGACCTGCCCCTCGGCCGCATGCCAGGGGAAGGCGCGCATCAGCCCCGTCAGCGCATAGGCGACGCCGGCATAGCCCGCAGCCGCCGCCCCGCCGGGATCGCGGCCATTGGCCAGGATGATCGAGGCCAGCCGCACCAGCGCGCTCGCGGTCTCGCCGGCATAGCCTTCGAGATCGCGCAGCGAGGGCATCGGATCGTCATAGAGATCGAAGATGCGGGCCTCGATCAGCCCGGTCAGCGGCGCGATCGGCAGGCGATAGCGGGCGATCGAGTCGAGCAGCGCGGCGGCGACGGGGTGCCCCTGCGTCTCGCCGCTCGCCTGGCCTTCCAGCAGGTCGCGCCACCACTGCATCCGGACCTCGCCGGGAAGCGGCTCGCTCACCAGCGCGCGGATGCGGGCGATCTCGAGGCTGAAGGCATAGAGCGCGAAGAGCGCGGGGCGCTGCGATTCGGGCGCGTAGAGGCAGGTGATGTAGCGGTCGTGATCCTGCTCGCGAACCATCGCCGCGCAATGCGCGTAGGCGTCCGGCAGTGCGGACGGCACGGCGTCGCTGCGGCGGTCGGTCTCGGTTGCCTGCGGCATCATCTGGCCTCGATCCGGTGCTGCCCCCAAGCCACGGTTCAGCAGTGTAGGCCGAGGCGGCGGCGGATGGCTACGCCTCACGCGACATGGGCGCCCTGAATTCCGGCGGGCATGTCGGTCCTGGGTTCAGTCGACCGCGATCAGGGCTGCGGCCACGCGCCGCTCTTCCGCGACGAGTACATTGTAGGTTCGGGCGGCCGCCCCCGTGGCCATGCCCTCGACCGTGACCCCGCGCTCCTTCAGCAGGGCGCGCCAGTCATGCGGAATGAAGGCGATGTCGGCGCCGGTGCCGATGAGCAGGAAGTCGATGCTCTCCGCTTCGTCCAGCACCGGCTGGAAGGCCGCGGGCGTGACGTCTGCAAAGCGCAAGACCGGCCAGATCCGGATGCCGGACGGCAGCGCCAGCACCGAGCCCCGATGGCTCATCCCGGCGAAACGGAAGCCGCCCGCGCCGAAGGCGTCGAGCTGGTGGCGCCCGGGAACGAATCCGTCGAAGCGGCTCATGCCGGCCGCGCGGCTCAGCTCTTGGCGCCGGCGGCGACCTTCTCCTCGGCACCCTCCGGCCGCGAAACCCCGGCGCGGACGTCGAGATAGAGCAGGACCGGCGTCGAGATGAACATCGCCGAATAGGTGCAGACCACCACGCCGAAGAGCATGACCAGCGCGAAGCCCTCGATCGCCGTGCCCCCGAACAACACCAGCGCGATCAGCGCCAGCACCGTCGTGGTCGAGGTGATGGCGGTGCGCGACAGCGTCGAGTTGACCGAAAGATCGAGCAGGTCGGGGATCGGCATGGTCTTGTAGCGACGCAGCAATTCGCGCGTGCGGTCGAACACCACGACGGTTTCGTTGAGCGAATAGCCGACGATGGTCAGGATCGCCGCGATCGAGGTCAGATTGAACTCGAGCTGGGTGATCAGGAAGAAGCCCATCGTCAGCACGATGTCGTGCAGCGTGCCGAGGATCGCGCCGATCGCCAGCTGCATCTCGAAGCGGAACCAGAGATAGATCAGCACGCCGATGATCGCGAGCACGACGCCCAGCGTGCCGGCCTGAACCAGCTCGCCAGAGACGCGCGGGCCGACGGTCTCGACACGGCGGAAATCATAGGTGGCCGAGAAAGCCTCGCGCGCCTTGACGACGACCTGCTGCTGCGCCACCTCGCCGCCCGGCTGCAGCGCGAACCGCATCGAGATCTCGCCGCCGGAGCCGAACTCCTGCACCTCCGCCTCGCCGAAGCCGAGGCCGTTCGCCGTCGCACGCACCGAAGCGATCTCCGGCTTGCCGGACTTGGCCTGCATCTCGATCAGCGTGCCGCCGCGGAAGTCGATGCCGAAATTGAGGCCGACCGTCAGGAACAGGAACAGCACCAGCAGCGAATAAGCTGCCGAAAACGGATAGCTGAACCGCCGGAAGCGGACGATCTTGAAACGGGTACCGTCGGGAACGATGCGAAGCAGACGCATGCGCTGATCTCCTTGAACAGTTGGCTTGCGTCAGAACGGAAGGGTCTTGGGACGGGCCCAGCGATACCAGAGCGCGATCAGCATCCGCGTCAGTGTCACCGCGGTGATGACCGTGGTCAGGATGCCGAGGATGAACACGACCGCGAAGCCGCGCACCGGGCCGGAGCCCAGCGCAAACAGCGCCAGCGCCGCGATCAGCATCGTGACGTTCGAGTCGATGATGGTCGCGAAGGCGCGCTGGAAGCCGGCCTCGAGCGCCGAGACGAGCGAGCGGCCCTGATGGGCCTCCTCGCGCATACGCTCATAGATCAGCACATTGGAGTCCACCGCCGTGCCGATGGTCAGCACGATGCCGGCGATGCCCGGAAGGGTCATCGTCGCGCCCAGCACCGACATCAGCCCGAAGATCAGGCAGACATGGACGAGCAGCGCGATCGAGGCGATCAGGCCGAACACGCCATAGGTCCCGATCATGTAGAGGATCACCAGCACGGTGGCGATCAGCGTCGCCATCTTGCCGGCCTGGATCGAATCCTGACCCAAGCCCGGGCCGACGGTCCGCTCCTCGACGATCGTCATCTTCGCCGGCAGCGCACCGGCGCGCAGCAGGATGGCGAGGTTGTTGACCGCCTCGACCGTGAAATTTCCGGAGATCTGGCCCGAGCCGCCGGTGATCGGCGACTGGATGACCGGCGACGAGATCACCTTGTTGTCGAGCACGATCGCGAGCGGACGGCCGAGATTCTCCGTCGTCGCCTGGCCGAAGCGCTGCGCGCCGCGGATGTTGAAGCGGAAATTCACGATCGGCTGCGAGGTCCGCGAATCGAAGGCCGGCTGGGCGTCGATCAGATCCTCGCCCTCGACGATAACGCGCCGCTCGACCGGCACCAGCGAGCCGCCGGCATCCTGCGAGGGCAGCATGTCGACGTCGCCGCCCTGGCCGTCGGCAACCATGCGGAACTGTAGCTTGGCGGTCTGGCCGAGAATGTCCTTCAGGCGCTGCGGATCCTGCAGACCGGGCACCTGCACGAGAATGCGGTCGAGACCCTGGCGCTGGATGTTGGGCTCCGTGGTGCCGAGCGCGTCGACACGGCGACGCAGCACCTCCATCGCCTGCTCGACGGCGCGGCGCACGCGCTCATTGGCGCCGGCCTCGGTGACATTGAGCTGGATCAGTCCGTCAGGCTGCTCCGCAACTTCGATCGACATGTTGCCAGAGGGGCCGAAGGCGCCGAGCGTCCCGATCGGCTGCGCCAGTTCGCGGAGCTTCGGCAGGAGTTTGGCCCGATCGGCCGCATCCGGCACGCGCAGGCTTACGCCGCGCGCCGTCATGCCGATGCCGCCCTGGAAGCTCACCCGCTCCTCGCGCAGGATGCGGCGCACGTCATCGCGCAGCTGCGTCACCTGGCTGCGGACGAGATCGGCACGGTCGATCTCGAGCAGGACATGCGAGCCGCCCTGCAGGTCGAGACCCAGCACGACGGCGTGGATCGGCAGCAGGATGCGCGGAATCCAGGACGGAGCGCCCTGCTCGATCGCCTTGCGCGTCTCGGGCGAGAAAAGGTTCGGCAGGGCGAAGCCGCAGCCGAAGAGCAGAACGAGCAGGACGACGATGACCTTGCGGGTCTGGAAACGGAGCATCTGCGGGTAACGCCTTGTTGTCGCGCGCCGGCCCCTCGCGGAGCCGCTGCGCGGTTCAGCTCTTGACCGGCTCGCCCTTGGCGCGAACGTCGGTGATCATGCCCTTGACCAGGCGAACCCGGACGCCCTCGGCGATCTCGGCTTCGATCTCGCCATCGTCGATCACCTTGGCCACCTTGGCGACGATGCCGCCCGAGGTGATCACCGTGTCGCCGCGGCGCACGTTCTTGACCATCTCCTGATGCGCCTTCACGCGCTTCTGCTGCGGCCGAATGATCAGGAACCACATGATCACGAAGATCAGCACGAAGGGGACGAGCGAGATCAGCATGTCGGTGGAACCACCGGCACCGGCGGCTTGGGCGAAAGCGGGGGTGATCACGAAACGGCTCCTTCATCGCGGCGGCGCAGGCGCCCCCGGCCGCGGGGCGCGGCGGATTTCGTCACAGGCCTTAAAAAATCGCGCGGACTATAGCCAGAGGCGCCGTTAAATCAATCGGACGCGCCCGGCCGGCTCGCGGCGCTCCTCACCTATGGGCTCGCCGCAGTTCGCGCAATGGCCTTGCGCTCCGAGCCGACGAACCGCTAACGCTGCAAGGCACCGTACCCTCCGTTACGGCTCCGCGCCGAGTTGCCCGAAGGCCCGCCCATGACCGTTGCGACCGAGACCCAGACCGACCCGACGCTGGCTGCCCTGCTGCGCATCGCCGCGGCGCTGGAGCGCATCGCCCCGCCCGCCCGCAAGCCCGCCGATCTGACGCTCGCCGACGCCTTCGTCTGGCATCCCGCCGGCTCGGAGCTCGCCCCGGTCGCCCGCGTCAACCGCGTCGCGCTCGGGCTGCTGCGCGGCGTCGATCGCGTTCGCGACACGCTGGCCGAGAACACGGAGCGTTTCGCCCGCGGCCTGCCGGCCAACAACGTCCTGCTCTGGGGCGCGCGCGGCATGGGCAAGTCCTCGCTGGTCAAGTCGGTCCATGCCGACACCAACAGGCGCCTCGCCGGCCAGGCCCTGCCGCTGAAGCTGATCGAGATCCACCGCGAGGACATCGAGAGCCTGCCGGTGCTGATGGGTCTGCTGCGTCCCGACGCGCATCGCGCCATCGTCTTTTGCGACGATCTCTCCTTCGACCGCGACGACACCTCCTACAAGTCGCTCAAGGCGGCGCTGGATGGCGGCGTCGAGGGCAGGCCCGGCAATGTCGTGTTCTACGCCACCTCCAACCGCCGCCATCTGATGCCGCGCGACATGATGGACAATGAGCGCTCGACCGCGATCAACCCGGGCGAGGCGATCGAGGAGAAGGTCTCGCTCTCGGACCGCTTCGGCCTCTGGCTCGGCTTCCACAAATGCAGCCAGGACGAGTATCTGGCGATGATCGACGGCTATGTCGGCCATTTCGGCCTGGCGATCGACCCCGAAACGCTGCGCCACGAGGCGCTGGAATGGGCGACGACCCGCGGCTCGCGCTCCGGCCGCACCGCCTGGCAGTTCATCCAGGATCTGGCGGGGCGCCTCGGCAAGCCGCTGGACGAGTAATCGCCAGCCGGCGGGGCCGTCATGGTCGGGCTGGTCCCGACCATCCAAGCCTTCATTCGTCGAGGGCCGTGTTCAAGACGTGGATGCTCGCTACAGGGGCGAGCATGACGCGGCTGCCTGACGTCCGCTGGTCGGGTCAGGCCCGACCCTGACGTTGGCCAGACAAAAAAGTGGCGGGGCGGCCTTTCCTGGGACCGCCCCGCCCTGTTCCGACCGGTGGGGTCTCGCGGAGACCGGTCGAAGGTGAACTCTTGATCAGTTGTTGAGGTAGGGCGTCGGATCGACCGGCGCCGAGCCCTTGCGCAGCTCGAAATGCAGCTGCGGCGAAGAGACGTTGCCCGTCTGGCCGGAGCTGGCGACCACCTGGCCGCGCTTGACCGTGTCGCCGCGCTTCACCTTGAGCTCGCCGTTATGGGCGTAGGCCGAGACATAGCCGTTGGCGTGGCGGATCAAGACGAGGTTGCCGTAGCCTTTCAGCTCGCTGCCGGCATAGGCGACCGTGCCGCTCTCCGCCGCCTTCACCGGCGTGCCTTCCGGCACGGCGATGTTGATGCCCTCATTGCCACCGCGACCGCTGAAGCCGGCGATGACGCGGCCGCGGGCCGGCCAGCGAAAATCGGCCTTCTCGCCGGCCTCCTCCGCCTTTGGCAGACTGGCGGTGGTGGTGGGCTCGGCCTCGCTCCTGGGAGCGGCCTTGGGCTCGGGAGCGGCGGGCGCCGTCGCGACGACGACCGGCTTGGTCTTCTCCGGCGCCGGAGCGGCGGCCGTCTTGGCCGGCTGGGCTTCCAGCTTGGCGGCCGGCTTCTCGGCGACGACCTTGGCCGGGGCCGCCGGCTTGGCAGCGGGTGTCGGGACGGGAGCCGCAGCGGCCGTCGTGTTGGCGCGGGCCGCAGCCTTGGCCTTGGCCTCGGCGGCGAAGCGGGCGCGCGATTCGCGCATCGCCAGCGCGTCGGCCTCCGCTTTCGCCTTGGCTTCGGCGGCGGCTTGGGCCTTGGCCTCGGCCGCAGCCTGCGCCTTGGCGCGAGCATCCTGCACCGGCGTCGCAGGGCGCACGGGAGCAGCCGCCGGCGCGGGACCGGTCACGAAACGGGATGCATCGGAGCGCGTCTCGGCAGGAGCCTGCGCCATCTGCTGGCGCGGAGCCGCTGCGGCCGGAGCCGGAGCGGCCGAACCGGCGGCGTTGTAGACCGGGATGGTGATGCGCGTGCCGGGCGCGACATTCGGGCTGGACAGGCCATTGGCCGAGATCAGCGCGGCGCGCGGCACGCCATAGCGCGAGGAGAGCGTGTCGAGCGTTTCGCCCTGAGCGAGGACCACGGGCGTACCGCCCTGGGCCGACCAGCCATTCGCACTGCCCGCCATGGGCTGCGGCGCGGCGGCGCGCAGCGCGACGGCCGATTGCGGCGGCGGCAGAGGCTGCGAGCGCACGGCCGCCGTGGCGGGAGCAGGTGTCGCATAGACCGGCGTGTTGACCGAGCGACCGATCGAGCCGGTCGTCGCAGGGTCGCGAGCCGGGGCCTGCGCCGTCTTGAACGGACTGTCGAAGGGGGTGTCGGTGAAGCGCATCGCTTCAGAGGAGCAGGCGCTGAGAGCGAGCGCCAGCAGGCACGCCGTCGAAGCGCGCAGGGCGAGATGGAACGAAACCGATCCGGCAGGGCTACGCATGGAACTGGCACTCGCAAACGACGCAACTCGATTGCCAGCATTAAAACCGCGTTCAGGTTACGAAAGCGTTTCGCGCCGCGACTCGGCGTTTGCTTTTTGACCGGTCGACCGCCGCGATCAGAGTGCCCGCGCGAGGCCGGCCACCAGTGGCGGGAGGCGCACCGCCGGCCCCGGCGCATGGTCGAAGCTGCCGTCCGGCAGCCGCATGACGACGACGCGCCGCGCCGCGCCCTCGACGCGCATCGCCCCGACGAGGCGCCCGCCCGGCGCGAGTCGCGCCAGCAGCATCTCGGGAATCACCGGCGTGACGCCATTGACCAGAATGCGCTCGAATCGCCCGAGCGTCCGGTCGGGCTGCAGCCCATCGGCCTGGCGCAATTCGATCTCGCGGGCGAAGCCGCTGCCGGCGATGCGCTCCTGCGCCGCCAGCGCCAGCGTGCGGTAGCGCTCGAGCGAGACGACCTGCGACCCCATCGCCGCCAGCAGCGCCGTGACATAGCCCGAGCCGGTGCCGATCTCGAGCACGCGCGACCCCGCCTGCAGATCGAGCGCGGTCAGCAGCGCCGCGACCGTATGCGGCGCCGTCATCGTCTGGCCGCAGGGCAGCGGCACCGAGACGTCCTGCCGGGCAAGATCGGCGAAGCGCGCCGGCGCGAAACGCTCCCGCGCCACCTTCTCCATGGCGCGCAGCACGGCGAGATCACGCACGCCTTGCGCCCGCAGCGACAGCAGGAAGGCGACGGTGCGCTCGCCCTCGCTCGCCGGCCGCTCCTCGGTCATGGCGTCGCCCTCGCCGTCGGTCATGGTTCAGTCCGCGCCTGTGGACATTGCAACCACGCCGTCATCCTGGGCGACCGAAGGTCGACCGGGATCCATCGGAGGTCGCAGGGCTCTACGATGGATCCCGGCCTTCCGCTTCGCTCCGGCCAGGATGACGGCGCGGGTGAGGGACGCGTCGCTCAAGCAAACACCCGCGCGAACCGCGTCAGCGTCGGCTCATGGGTCAGGTCGAGTTCCAGCGGCGTCACCGAGATCTTCTTCTCCGCCAACGCGCGCAGATCGGTGCCGTTGGCCGGCTCGGTGCGGCCGCGGGCGAAGGCGATCCAGTAATAGGGGTTGCCGCGCCCGTCCTGCCGCGGCTGGAGCTGCATCAGCTCCTGGTCGCGCCGCCCCTGCACCGTCACCGCCACGCCCGCGACCTCGTCGGGCGCGACATTCGGGAAGTTCAGGTTGAACAGGATCTCCTTCGGGATGCCCTCCTCGAGTAGCCGGCGGATGATGCTAGGGGCATGCTGCTCGGCGCAGTCCCAGCGGATGTTCTCGCGTCCACCCGGCCCATAGCCCTGGCTGACCGCGATCGAGGGGATGCCGAGCAGCGTGCCCTCCATCGCGGCCGCGATCGTGCCGGAATAGGTCACGTCCTCGGCGACGTTCTGGCCGCGATTGACGCCCGAGAGCACGAGGTCCGGCCGGTTTTCGATCATGATCGAGCGCACCGCCATGATCACGCAATCGGTCGGTGTGCCCGCGACGGCGAAGCGCTTCTCGCCGACCTGGCGCAGGCGCAGCGGGTTCGACAGCGACAGCGAATGCGCCACGCCCGACTGGTCGGTCTCGGGCGCGACGACCCAGACATCGTCGGAGAGCTGCGCCGCGATGCGCTCCAGAACCGCCAGCCCCTCGGCATGAATGCCGTCGTCATTGGTCACGAGAATGCGCATGTCAGAGGTCTTTCATCGACGAGGAGGATTCCCGGCAGGAGGCGTCATTCTCGGGCGAAGCGAAGCGCAGACCCGAGAATCTCCTCCCAGGAGATGCTCGGGTCGAGCCCGAGCATGACGCTGGTAAGACAGCGCACTCACGCCTTCTCGATCTTCGTCACGCCGCGCATATAGGGCACCAGCGCGTCGGGCACGGTGATCGAGCCGTCGGCGTTCTGATAGTTCTCCATCACCCCGATCAGCGCGCGGCCGACCGCCGTGCCCGAGCCGTTCAGCGTATGGACGAAGCGCGGCGCGCCGCCCTCCTTCGGCCGGTAGCGCGCATCCATCCGCCGTGCCTGGAAATCGCCGCAGACCGAGCAGGACGAGATCTCGCGATAGGTCTTCTGGCCGGGCAGCCAGACCTCGATGTCGTAGGTCTTCTGCGAGGCGAAGCCCATATCGCCGGTGCACAAGGTCATCACGCGATAATGCAGGTCGAGCTTCTTCAGCACCGCCTCGGCGCAGGCGAGCATGCGCTCATGCTCCTCGGCCGACGTCTCCGGCGTCGTGATCGAGACCAGCTCGACCTTCTCGAACTGGTGCTGGCGCAGCATGCCGCGCGTATCGCGCCCCGCCGAACCGGCCTCGGCCCGGAAGCAGGGGGTGAGCGCGGTGTAGCGGCGCGGCAGTTCCTCCTCGGAGAGGATCGATTCGCGCACGAGATTGGTCAGCGGAACTTCGGCGGTGGGGATGAGCCAGTGATCGTCCCCGGCACGAAACTGATCCTCGCGGAACTTCGGCAACTGCGCCGTGCCGAACATGGCGTCGTCGCGCACCATCAGCGGCGGCATCACCTCGGTATAGCCGTGCTCCTCGGTGTGGGTGTCGAGCATGAACTGACCGATCGCGCGGGAGAGCCGCGCGATCTGGCGCTCCAGCACGACGAAGCGCGAGCCCGAGAGCTTGGCCGCCGTCTCGAAATCCATCTGGCCGAGCGCCTCGCCGAGCTCGAAATGCTCCTTGGGCGCGAAGTTCTGGCCGAACAGCCGCCCGCCGGCCTTTTCGGGCGCCTCGCCATGCACCGATTTGACGACATTGCCGTGCTCGTCGGCGCCGTCCGGCACCTCGTCCTTGGGCGTGTTCGGGATCGCGGTGAGTTGCTCATCGAGCGCGGCCTTGGCCGCCTTCTCCTGAGCCTCGAGCTGCGGCTGCAGCTCCTTGAGCGCTGCCACTTCGGCCTTGAGCTGCTCGGCGAGAGCCACGTCCTTGGCCCCCATCGCCTTGCCGATCTCCTTCGACAGCGCATTGCGGCGCTCCTGCGAGGCCTGGGCCTTCGCGATCGCCGCGCGACGCGTGTCGTCGAGCGCCAGCAGCGAGGCCGACAGCGGCGCGAGCCCCCGCCGCTTCAGCCCGGTGTCGAACGCCACAGCGTTCTCGCGAATCCATTTGATGTCGTACATCGTCGTCAGGCCACGCCGTCAGAGGTCGGAAAAACAGCCCGATGCTCTAGACCGGGACGGGCGCGGAGGGAACCACCTACGTCGCGCTCGCGCGCAGGCATCCCGCCCGTCATGGTCGGGCTTGTCCCGACCATCCACGTCTTCGATTGGCGAGACCTGAGTTCACGACGTGGATGCTCGGCACAAGGCCGAGCATGACGCGCACCACACTCAATAGACGATCGCTACGCGCTCGGCGCGTCCGCAGCGTCGTCGGCCGCCTGCTGCGCGGCGCGCTTCTTCTCGACATAGCCGACTGAGAAGACCGAGAGCTCATAGAGCAGGAGCATCGGCACCGCGAGCATCAGCTGCGAGATCACGTCCGGCGGGGTCAGCACGGCGGCAACGACGAAGACGAAGACGATCGCGTAGCGGCGCTTTTCCTTCAGGAAGACCGTGTCGATGATCCCCGCCTGGCCGAGCAGGGTCAGGATCACCGGGAGCTGGAAGGAGATGCCGAAGGCGAAGATCAGCGTCATGATCAGCGAGAGATATTCGCTGACCTTGGGAAGGAGCGCGATGCCGGCCTGCCCGTCGGTCGCCGCCTGCTGCATGCCGATCGAGAACTTCATTAGCACCGGCATGGCGAAGAAGAAGACCATCGCCGAACCGAGCACGAAGAAGACCGGCGTCGCCGCCAGATAGGGCGCGAAGGCCTGACGCTCGTTCTTGTAGAGTCCGGGCGCCACGAATTTGTAGATCTGCGTCGCGATCACCGGGAAAGCGAAAAAGCCCGCGCCGAAGGCCGCGATCTTGATCTGGGTGAAGAGATATTCGAGCGGCGCGGTGTAGATCAACTGGACATTGGCGCCCGGCCCGGCCGCCCAGACATAGGGCAGCACGAGGATGTTGTAGATCTGCGTCGCGAAGGCGAAGCAGATGAAGAACATCACCAGAAAGGCGATCAGCGACTTGATCAGCCGCGAGCGCAGCTCGATCAGATGGTCGATCAGCGGCGCACGGGAGGCCTCGATCTCGTCCTCGCCCTCGCGCGGATTGGCGACGCTCATGCCGCGCTCCCTTCACCGGGTTCGGCAGCCGCTGCCTTGCGCTTGCGCGGCGCCTTCGCCGGCGCGAGTTCGGACGGTTCGGCGGTCGGCTCGGGCGTGGCAGCCTCGACGACGGGCGCCGGAACAGGCGGCGCGATCTCGACCGGCGGCAGCGGATCGGGTGGCGGTAGCGCGGACAGCTTGGCCTCGGCCTCCTTCAGCGCCGCATCATCGAGCCCGGTCGAAGCCGGCATCTCGATCGGCTTGAAGTCGGTGTTCATCGCATTGGAGACCGAGCCGCCGACGTCCTCGACCTGCTTCTTCAGATCGTGGAGTTCGGCCTCGCGCATCGCCTCGTTGAACTGGCCCTGGAACTCGGACGCCATGCGCCGAATCTTGCCGACCGCCTGCCCGACGGTCCGCATCGCCTTCGGCAGGTCCTTGGGGCCGATCACGACGAGCGCGACCGCCCCGATCAGCATGAATTCGCTCCAGGCGATGTCGAACATCGACAGTCCGTCCTCTCAGCCTCCCGCAGGCGGGAGGCCAGGCCTCAGGCCTTGGTCTCGGCCTTCGCCGGCGCGGAAGGGGTGGCCTGCGCGTCGATGATCTTGGGATCGACAGGGGTCGCGGCGGTGGGCGGCGGCGGAGGCGTCTCGTCCTCGGCCATGCCCTTCTTGAACGACTTGATGCCCTTGGCCACGTCGCCCATGAGCTCGGAAACCTTGCCGCGGCCGAACAGCAGCATCACGATGACGCCGACGACGATCCAGTGCCAGATGCTGACGCCACCCATGGCGAACTCCCTCGATTCATGCGCTCGGATTGGATCGGCGACCCCGGCCCGGGCTGTTGTGGCGGAACCTATGTGTCCCCCGCGGGGAACACAAGAACTTCGTCGGTGGGAATGTCGAGCCCGACATCCTCGCCCTCGCCCAGCACTCCGGCCAGCGAGGCCCGCACCGAAAGCAGCCGGTCGAAGCCATCGACCGCGATCAGCAGGTGATCGACCTCGCCGAGGAAGCGCCGCGTCACCACCCGGCCCGGCAGGCAGAAGCCCTTGGGGACGATCCGGACCGCATGGGGCCTGATGCAGGCGACGGCCTCGCTGCCCTCGGCCAGACCCCGTGCCGGGAAGCGGCCGAAGGGCGTGTCCACCGCCCCGCGCACGACCCTGCCGGCGACCTCGGTAAAATCGCAGAAGAATCGGGCGGCAAAGAGACTGGCCGGCTGGCGATACAGCGTCTCGCCGGTGCCGATCTGAACAATCTCGCCGGCGCGCATCAGCACGATCCGGTCGGCGATGCGCATCGCGTCCTCGGGGTCGTGCGTGACGATGATCGAGGTCGCGCCGGTCTCCTGCAGCAGGGCTGCGGTCTCGTCGCGCACGACGTCACGCAGGCGCCGGTCGAGATTGGAGAAAGGCTCGTCCATCAGCAGCACGCCCGGCCGCGGCGCCACGGCCCGCGCCAGCGCGACGCGCTGCTGCTCGCCGCCTGAGAGCATGTGCGGATAGGACTGGGCCAGGTCGGCCAGGCCGACACGGGCGATCGCACGCAGCGCCGTCGCCTCCGCCGCCGTCCCCGGCACCCGGCCTTGCAACCCGAAGCGGACATTCTCCAGCACGGTGAGATGCGGAAACAGCGCATAGTCCTGGAAGACGAGGCCGACGCCGCGCCGCTCGGGCTCGACGAAGCTCTCCGGAGAGGACACGTCCTTGCCCTCCAGCAGCACGCGACCCGCGCTCGGCCGCTCGACGCCGGCGGCCAGGCGCAACAGGGTCGTCTTGCCGCAACCGGACTGGCCGAGCAGCGCCACGATCTCGCCGGGCTCGACCGAAAGCGACACGCTGTTGAGTGCCGTGACCTCGCCGAAGCGCTGGGTCACGCCGTCGAAGGCAAGCGCCATCGGGATCGCGGCCCCGGCCGTTCCCCGCCGCCCCCAGCTCAGCCAGCGCGATTTCGTCTCGTTGGCGACCAACGGATGCTCCGCCTCGTCTCTTGGAACGCGACGTCGTCCCGGGCGGAGCGAAGCGCAGACCCGGGACCCATGCCGGAACGGTTCAGGAATGGGTCCCGGGCCTGCCTTCGGTCGTCCGGGACGACGCGGCGGATGATGTGACCGCCGCCCTGTGCGGCGCTCAGCCGTTCTCGTCAAGCGGCGTGAACAGGTCGCCGAGCGGGTCCTCGTCGGCGCGCAGCTCCGGATCGTCGTCGGGAACCGGCACGGTGAGGTCGCGCGTGAGGCGCCCCTCGATGAAGCCGGAGCCCTTCAACTCCTCCAGCCCGGGCAGATCGTCGATCCGCTCGAGCCCAAAATGATCGAGAAAACCGGGAGTCGTGCCGAAGGTCACCGGACGCCCCGGCGAGCGGCGCCGCCCGCGCAGCCGCACCCAGCCGGCCTCCAGCAGGATATCGAGCGTGCCCTTGGCGGTGGCGACGCCGCGGATCTCCTCGATCTCGGCCCGCGTCACAGGCTGGTGATAGGCGATGATCGCCAGCACTTCGAGCGCCGCCCGCGACAATTTGCGCGGCGGCTCCGCCTCGGCGGCGAGCAGATAGCCGAGATCGGGCGCGGTGCGGAAGGCGTAGCCACCGGCCACGGCGCGCAGATTGACGCCGCGGGGCGCGTAGAGCGCGGTCAGCTGCGCCAGAACCTCCCCGATCGCGACGCCGGCCGGCACCGACCGCGCCAGTTCCTCGGCCGGCAGCGGCTGGGCCGAGGCGAACAGCAGCGCCTCGACCACGCGCATTGCCTGCGCGAAGGCCTCGGCCGCGCCATCGGCCTCGTCGGAAAGCGGCGTTGCGGCCTCCGTCACGGGCCGTCTCCGCCGGCCAGCGGCAGCACGGGCGGGCGCGCCGAGCGACGGCGCAGATAGAGCGGCGCGAAGGCCTCGTCCTGGCGCAGATCGAGCACGCCCTCCTTGACCATCTCCAGCATGGCCGAGAGCGCCGAGGCCCGCACCGTCGCCGCCATCTCGCGGGCGGGCAGCCCATGCGACGTCATGTAACGGGCGAGATACGGGTCGATCTGCGTCCAGTCGCCGGCCTCACCGACCAGCCGCTGCAGCGCCTCGCGCGCCTCGACCAGCGACCAGACGACGCGCTGGCCGACGGAGATGTGCCCCTGCACGCGCTTCATCCGCTGCTGCGCATAGGCCGAGAGCAGATCGTAGAGCTCCGCCTCCCAGACCGGCCTGGCTCCGGCGACGACCGCCTCGGGCGCGCCGCGCGCGAAGACGTCCTGCCCGAGACGCTCGCGCGAGGCGAGCTTTCGTGCCGCGGCCCGGATCGCCTCCAGCCGGCGCAGGCGCAGCGCCAGGGCCGTGGCGAGATCCGCCGCGCTCGGCTCCTCGCCCTTGGGCGGTTCGGGCAGCAGCAGGCGGGACTTGAGGTAGGCCAGCCAGGCCGCCATCACGAGATAGTCGGCCGCCAGCTCCAGCCGCAGCGCCCGCGCCTGCTCGACGAAGGCGAGATACTGCTCGGCCAGCGCCAGGATCGAGATGCGGTGGAGATCGACCTTCTGCCTGCGTGCGAGATCGAGCAGCAGGTCGAGTGGCCCCTCATAGCCATCGACATCGACCCGCAGCGCCGGCTCGCCGTCGCGCTCCGGGCCGTCCTCTTCGAATGGCAGTTGCGCCGCCATGGCCGGCCGTCCCCCTCCCGCCCCTGCGACGCACGCGGGGGCGCCACAGGTTCGACGCTTCAGCCGTTCAAGGCAAGCGCGCTGGCGAGCTGCGCGCGGGCGGCCTCGACTTCGAGCGGCTCGGGCTCGTGGCGGATGCGCGCCAGCGCCGTCGCGGCACGGCGGGCGCGGTCGCCCCGCATCTCCGGAACGGCCCCGGCGATCGCGACCATCTCCTCCATGATGCCGTGGCAATGCAGCACGACATCGACCCCGGCGCGGATCGCCGCGCGGGCCTTCTGCGCGAAGCCGCCCGACAGCGCCTTCATCGAGATGTCGTCAGTCATGATCAGGCCGTCATAGCCGAGCTCGCCGCGCATGATGTCGCGCACGACG
The DNA here is from genome assembly GCF_042655245.1 of Allobosea massiliensis. Classification (NCBI taxonomy): domain Bacteria; kingdom Pseudomonadati; phylum Pseudomonadota; class Alphaproteobacteria; order Hyphomicrobiales; family Alloboseaceae; genus Allobosea; species Allobosea massiliensis. The sequence goes on from NZ_JBHSLU010000002.1 coordinate 20,241, forward strand.
GTGCGGGAGACCGTCGCCGGGTTCTTCGCATCGAGCGCCGTGAAGACGACGTGCGCCGTCATCGCCAGCGGCATGTCGGCGAGATGGCGGAAGGGCCGGAAATCATGCGCCCGCAATTCGTCCAGCGAGGCGTCGACGACGGGCAGGTCGTGATGGCTGTCGGCCTTCGCCCGGCCATGACCGGGCATGTGCTTGATCACCGGCAGCACGCCTCCCGCCAGCAGCCCCTCGGCCGCCGCGCGTCCGAGCTGGGCGACGCGGTCGGGCTCATGCGCATAGGCGCGGTCGCCGATGACGTCGTGGCTGCCGGCCACGGGCACGTCGAGCACCGGCAGGCAGTCGACATCGATGCCGACCGCCCTCAGATCATGCGCCATCAGCCGGGCGGAGAGGCGCACGATCTCCCGCTGCTGCAGCGGATCGTTGATGCCGAGGAAGGCGCGCGCCGGCGGATATTTCGGCCAGTGCGGCGGCGCCATGCGCTGCACCCGCCCGCCCTCCTGGTCGATCAGGATCGGCGCCTGCCAGCCGACCGTCTCGCGCAGCTCCGCCGTCAGCGCGGCGACCTGCTCGGGGCTCTGCGTGTTGCGCCGGAACAGGATGAAGCCCCAGGGCCGGGCCTCGCGGAAGAAGGCCCGCTCGTCCGGGGTCAGGCTCGTGCCGAGGCAGCCGGCGATGAAGGCGCGCGAGGTCATGGTCGAGGGGTAGGAAGCGCGGGCGACGCGGTCAACCCTCTGCCGTCATCCTGGGCCCGCCGCGAAGCGGCGCAGCCCGGGATCCATCGGAGGTCATCGGAGCCCCAGGATGGATCCCGGACGACCTGCGGTCGCCCAGGATGACGGTTGAGGTTTGGACGAAACGCCTCAGCGCATCTGCTGCGACATCTGCGCGTTGAAGGCGTCGAAGGGCAGTTCGGCGACGCGGAACCAGAGGTTCTCCTTCTTCCAGTACGGAAGGAAGGAATCGTAGAACGTCTTGAACTCGGCGTTCTTCGCGGCGAGGTCGGCATACATGGCGAAGGCTTCCTTGAAGGCCGCCGCCATCACCTCCTGCGGGAAGGGCCGCAGTTCCGCACCCGTCCCCGCGAGCCGCATCAGCGCATCGGGATTGCCATGGTCGTATTTGGCGACGCAGAGCGCGTTGGCCTCGGCGCAGGCCGCTTCGACGATCGCCTTGTAGGCGGCAGGCAGCGCGTTCCACTTCTCCAGGTTCACAAGGAAGCTGACATTGGCGTTCCCCTCCCAGAAGCCCGGATAGTAATAGTACTTCGCGACCTTCTGGAAGCCGAGCTTCTCGTCGTCGAGCGGCCCCGAGAACTCGACCGCGTCGAGCGTGCCGCGCTCCAGCGCCGGATAGATGTCGCCGCCGGCGATCTGCTGCGGCACCACGCCGAGCTTCGACATGATCTGCCCGCCGAGGCCGGCGATGCGCATCTTGAGGCCCTTCAAATCCTCCAGCGACTTGATCTCCTTGCGGAACCAGCCGCCCATCTGCGCGCCGGTGTTGCCGGAGGGAATCGTGTAGAGGCCCTGCTTCTTCATGAAGGCGCGGCAGAGCTCGAGACCCCCGCCGGCATAGAGCCAGGCGTTCTGCTGGCGGGTGTTGAAGCCGAAGGGCAGCGAGGTCTCGAAGGCGAAGGCCGGATCCTTGCCGATATAGAAGCTCGACAGGGTGTGGCTGCACTCGACCGTGCCGTTCTGCACGGCGTCGAGCGCCTGCAGACCGGGCACGATCTCGCCGGGCGCGAAGACCTGGATCTGGAAATTGCCATCCGTCGCCTCGGCGACGCGCTTGGCAACTTGAGTCGACAGGCCGAACAGGGTGTCGAGGCTCTTCGGATAGCTCGAGGTCAGGCGCCAGCTGATCTTGGGCTGGGACTGGGCAATGGCGGGCGCGGCGATCAGCGCGCTGCCGGCTGCGCCTGTGGCGGCGGTCTTGACGAAACGACGGCGGTCCATGGTGTCCTCCGGAAGGCTTTTCTGGTCTTCGGCCGCATCCGCCGCCCGCAGGCGGGACGCGACTCTGTCGCGGCCTCTTGCCATGAATCGCCGAGCCCGGCCACCGCGCGCCGCGCCGCCGCGCCCTGCATCACGGACACGAAAAAACCGGAGGCGCTGGGCGCCGCCGGCCTCGGATGGGGTCGACGGAGGCGGTCGGGTCAGTTCTTCGCGATGAAGCACTGGCCGCCGGCGGCCTGCAGCGCCGTGCACATCGAGGTCGCGTCCTCGCGGCTGTAAGGGCCGACGCGCAGGCGGTAGACGGTCTTGCCGCCGGCCAGCTCGGTCTTGCGCACGATCGGCGCCTGGCCGCCGAGCTGACCGGGATATTTGCGCTGCAGGGCGGCGAAGGTGGCGCGGGCCTCGGCCTCGCTGCCGGGCGCGCCGAGCTGGACCACGAAGTCACCGGTGCCGGCGCGGATCGCCGCCGTGGCCGGGGCCGGAGCGGCAGGAGCCTGCGCCGCAGGAGCGGCATTGGCGATGCGCAGTGGGGCGGCGGGAGTCGTCGCCGGCGCGGCAGCCCGCTCCTGCACCTTGGGCGCCTCGGCCGCCGGAGTCGTCGCGGGACGCGACTGGGGCGTTGCCGGCGCTGCCGCGACGGGGGCCGGAGCGGAGGTCGCGGAGGGGGAGAGCCCGGCCGGACGCGCCGGAGGCGCGGAGCCCGTCGCCAGGGGGACGGCGCCATTGGTGTAGCCGGTCGGGCCGTTGGCCGAGCCGTTGGCGGGCGGCGCCGGTGTGCCGTCCGGACGGATCGACACGGTGCGGACGCGGCGCGGCTCGCCGAGACCCGGCACCGGCGGCACCGGCGTCAGGGCGGGTTCGGCGGGGGTGGCGACCGGCGCGGCGCTGGCAGGCGCTTGCGACAACGCGTTGGCGGGCGGCGTAGCCGTCGCCGAGCCCGGCCCCGGCATCACGACGCGGGTCGGCATCGAGCGCGCCGCCTGCTGGACGTCGACCGGCTGCTCCTCGCGGCTGACGACCTTGGTCGCGCCGGACTGGCCATCGCCGGGCCGCTCATAGATCTGCTTGTTCTGGTTCGGGATCTCGGCCCCGCCCGGATTGACCGGCTCGACCTTGGTCGGGCCGGTGGCGGCGGCAATGGTTGGCGGCTGCCCGTCGGCGCTGCGGGTCGGCCCCCGCAGCGACATCGCGGCGCCGACACCGACCACGCCGACGACGATCAGCGCGGCGGCGGCATAGAGGCCCTTGCGCGAGCGGCGCGGCTCGAGATCGGGCATGTCCTCGTCGGCCACCGCGGCCGCATGGACCGGCTGCTGATCGTAGACGTCGGGCTGACCGTGATAGCCAAAGGCCTCGCTCGCCTCGTCGAGGTCGCGTGCAGCCGGAGCCGTGACCGGGCGCTGATAAGCCTGAGGCTCGGGCCGGTCGAAGCTCTCGTCGGCGGAATCGAAGCGGGGTTCAGCCCGCAGCGGCGCGGGTGCCGGAGCGACGGGCGCGGCCGGCCGGGCCGAATCGGTGCGGCGCAGCAGGGCTTCGAATTCGTCGAGCGCGCCACGCAGTTCGGCCGGCGGCGGCGCCTGCTCGGCCACGGCCTGGAACTGCCGGATGGCGTCGAACTGCGGCTCCTCGCGCGGCGCTTCCGGCACGATCCGGGGCTGGGCCGGAGCCGGTGCGGCAGCCGGCCAGGACGGCGTGGCGCGCGAGGGCGCCGGTGCAGCGCCCCGCTGGCCAAAAATGTCCTTCAGCGGATCGCCCTGATCGACGATCCGCGTCAGCTCGGCCAGAGGATCGGCCGACTGGCCCGAGCGCGGGGCCTGTCCCGCACTGCGGAGCTGGCGCTCCAGATCCTCGAGGTCGAGAGCAAAACGGTTCCTAGCGGGCTCACTCATGGCATGATCCATCCCAGCGCAGGCCGCAGGCACGCATGGGAACGCCCAGGCGCGACGCAGTCAACCCGACCTTGTGGGCGCCGAGGGCCCTGAGCCCGTCAACGCATCTCTTCCGGCGCCGCAACTCCGGCGACAGCCAGACCGGAAGCAAGGACGCTGCGCACCGCATGCACAAACGCCAACCTCGCCACAGTCGACTCTCGATCAGTTTGATTAACGAACCGTAATTGCGGCGAGTCTTTGCCCTTGTTCCATAGGGAATGGAACGCGCTGGCGAGCTCATGCACGAAGAACGCCAGCCGATGTGGCTCATGAGCGGCCGCGGCGCCTTCGACGATGCGCGGATAGGCCGCGATCAACTTGACGATACCGAGCTCAGCCTCGTCGGTGAGGCGAGCGAGATCGGCACCAGCCAGCGCCTGCGGCGACAGGTCGAGATTCGGAAAAGCCTCGCGCGCCTGCCGGAAGATCGAAGCGCAGCGGGCATGGGCGTACTGGACATAGAAGACCGGATTGTCCTTCGACTGTTCGACCACCTTGGCGAGATCGAAATCGAGCGTCGCGTCGTTCTTGCGGAAGATCATCATGAAGCGCACCGCATCGCGGCCGACCTCGTCGATGACCTCGCGCAGCGTGACGAAATCGCCCGAGCGCTTCGACATCTTCACAGGCTCGCCGTTGCGCAGCAGCTTGACAAGCTGGCAGAGCTTGACGTCGAGCGCGCCCTGCCCGGCCGTGACCGCCTTCACCGCCGCCTGCATGCGCTTGACGTAGCCGCCATGGTCGGCGCCCCAGACGTCGATCATCTGCGCGAAGCCGCGGGTGAACTTCGAGCGGTGATAGGCGATGTCGTTGGCGAAATAGGTGTAGCTGCCATCCGACTTCAGCAGCGGCCGGTCGACATCGTCGCCGAACTGGGTGGCGCGGAACAGCGTCTGCTCGCGATCCTCCCAATCCTCATCCTTCTGGCCCTTGGGCGGGGGGAGCCGGCCTTCATAGACGAGATCGCGGGACCGCAGATCCGCGATGGTCTCGGCGACCGCATCGACGCCGCCGGTTTCCTGCAGCGAGCGCTCGGAGAAGAACTGGTCGTGCGCGACGCCCAAGGCCAGCAGATCGGCCCTGATCATTGCCATCATCTCGCCGATCGCGACGGACCGGACGATAGGCATCCACTCCGACTCGGACTTGTCCAACAACGAGCGGCCATACTGATGTTCCAACTCGTGACCGACAGAGACCAGATAGTCGCCCGGATAAAGCCCCTCGGGGATCGTGATCGTCTCGCCCAGCGCTTCGCGGTAGCGCAGGAAGGCGGAGCGGGCGAGGACATCGACCTGCGCCCCGGCGTCGTTAATGTAGTACTCGCGCGTCACATCATGGCCGGCGAAGGCCAGGATGTTGGCGAGCGCATCGCCGAAGACGGCGCCGCGGCCATGGCCGACATGCATCGGCCCGGTCGGATTGGCCGAGACATATTCGACATTGATCTTGGGCTGCGGCTTCGGCGCGCCGCGGCCATAATCGAGCCCGCGCAGCACCGCCTCCTTCAGGATCGCGGTGAAGACCGAAGGCCGAAGCGTCAGGTTGATGAAGCCGGGCCCCGCCACCTCGGCCTTGACGATCTCGGCGTCCTTGGCGAGTTCCTCGATCAGCAGGGCGGCCAGAGCCCGCGGATTGGTGCCGGCCTCCTTGGCGAGCACCATCGCGGCATTGGTCGCGAGATCGCCATGCGCGGGGTCCTTCGTCGGCTCGACCACGACGCGGCCGAGATCGAGCCCGGCGGGCAGCGCCCCGCGATCGGCGAGCGCGGCGAGCGCGGCGGCGACGCGGGCGGAATAGGTCTCGAACAGGTTCATGGCGGCCGATATCTGCGGTGGAGAGGCGCCCGGCCCTATCGCAGCGTCGGTGTCGCGTCAAACAGGCGCCGGTGCTCGTCGAGCGCGTACCAGTCGGTCATCCCGGCGATATAGTCGGCCACGCGCCGCGCCAGGCGGTGCGCGTCGAGGGTTCCGCAGCCCGCGGCCCAATCGGCCGGCATCAGCCCAGGATCGGCCCGGAAGCGGGCGAACAGGTCGCGCACCACCTGCGCCGCATCGCGGCGGATCGGCGCGATGCGGGCATGGCGGTACATGTTGGGGTAGAGGAAGGCCTTGATCTCGCGGTCGGCCGCCTCGACGGCCGCCGGGAAGGCAATCACCGGCCGGCCCGCCCGTCGCACCGCATCGGCATCGGCCGGGGCGAGCGCCGCCAGTCTGCCTTGCGATTCGGCGATCGTGCCCTCGACGAAGCGCGTGATCACCCGCCGCACCAGCTCGTTCGTCGTCCGCGCCGTCTCCAGCCCGGGATGCAGGGCCTCGATCTCGTCGAGCAGTCCGGCCAGGAAGGGCACCGCGCGCAGTTCGCCATGGCCGAAGAGCCCGGCCCGCAGGCCATCGTCGATGTCATGGGCGTTGTAGGCGATGTCGTCGGCGAGCGCTGCCGCCTGCGCTTCGGCAGAGGCATAGCTGTCGAGCCAGAGATCCTGCTTGGCCTGGTACTCGACGATCGCGGCGGGGATTCCGCCCTGCGCATAGCGCTCGGTCGGCGATCCGTCGGCCAGCAGCAGCGGGCCATTGTGCTTGACCAGGCCCTCGAGCGTCTCCCAGGTCAGGTTCAGCCCGTCGAACCCCGCATAGCGCCGCTCCAGCCGCGTCACGATCCGCAGCGTCTGGGCGTTGTGGTCGAAGCCGCCGACATCGGCCATGCAGTCGGCCAGCGCATCCTCGCCGGTATGGCCGAAGGGCGTGTGGCCGAGGTCGTGGGCCAGCGCCAGTGCCTCGGCGAGATCCTCGTCGAGCCCGAGCGCCCGCGCCAGGGCGCGCGCAATCTGCGCCACCTCGATCGTATGCGTCAGCCGCGTGCGGAAATGGTCGCCCTCATGCGAGACGAACACCTGCGTCTTGTGCTTCAGCCGGCGAAAGGCGGTGGAGTGGATGATGCGGTCGCGGTCGCGCTGGAACGGGTTGCGCGTCGGCGAGGCCGGCTCCTCGATCAGTCGGCCCCGGCTCGTCGCCGACCGGCAGGCATAGGGAGCCCGCCAGCGGTCGCCGGGTTCGCGCGCGGCGCCCGGCTGCGTGGGCAGCAAGGCGTGCGGATCGTCTGGATGCGGCATGGCGGGTCCGTCGCCGCCCCCGGCTTGTCGGGGGGCTGGCGCGCACTTACCTTTGCGGGCAACCAAGGTGCAAGGAGCTTCTGCTCCGGGAGATCGCCATGACCGCATCGAACGAGGCCGCTGCGGGCCCCGTCTCCGTGACCGAGAAGGCCGCCAGCCGTATCCTCGCCGTGATGGCGACGGAGCCGCCGGGCTCGATGCTGCGCGTCAGTGTCGCCGGCGGGGGCTGCTCGGGTTTCCAGTATGTCTTCGACGTCGATCGCGAGAAGGCGCCGGGCGACATCGTCATCGAGCGCGACGGCGCCACCGTGCTGATCGACGAGACCTCGCTCGACCTGCTGGCCGGCAGCACGATCGACTTCGTCGACGATCTGATCGGGCAGTCCTTCAAGATCACCAACCCGAACGCGACGAGTTCCTGCGGCTGCGGGACGTCGTTCGCGCTCTGACGCGTCATGGTCGGGCTTGCCCTGACCATCTCCGGCAAGAAGAGGGCCATTCGCGGGATGAGATGCTCGGGTCGAGCCCGAGCATGACGCGAGGCGGTCAGTGCGAGCTCGGCGCCCCGCCCTGCTCCAGCCGGATCTCGGCGGCCATCAGGCCCTTCGGCCCGGGTCCGTAGCGCACCAGCACGACCTGACCGGGAATCAGCTCGACGAGCCCATAGCGGCGCATCGTTTCCATATGGACGAAGACGTCGGGCGAATTCTCGCCGGCCGAGACGAAGCCGAAGCCGCGCAGCCGGTTGAACCACTTCACCGTCATCCGCTCGAGCCCGCTGGTCGGCGTGACCTGGACGTTGGTGCGCGCCAGCGGCATCTCGGCGGGATGGCGCGCGGCGGTGGTGTCGATCGACAGGACGCGGATGGCCTGACGGCCGCGCGGCTTCTCCACCGCTTCGAGCACGATGTGAGCGCCTTCGGCGATCGCATTGAAACCATCGCGCTTCAGGATGGTGACATGGACGAGAACGTCGGGCCCGCCATCCTCGGGCACGACAAAGCCGTAGCCCTTGGAGACGTCGAACCACTTCACATAGCCGCTGAGCTCGACGCCGACATCCGCGGCGAGGCTGTCCGGCCCGTCGAGCCGCATCACCCGATTGAGCGACTGGATCGGTCCTACCGGTCGCCGCCCGCTCTCACCGAACTCGTCGGACATTGACTACCCACCCCCGCCCGAAATGGCTTGATTCGCCTGCTCACGATACCATCCCCGGGGAGTCGCGATACAGCCGGCTTCGCGTCATCCACATCCGCGATGGGCGAAAAAAGCCCTGCGGCGCCCGGCCGTCCCATGCGATAGGAGGCTCCCGAGTCGATCCCGAAGCGACGAGGACCGCCATGCCCGATCTCGCCACCCTCGCGCTCTTCACGACCGCCTGCGCCGTCCTGACCGCCACGCCCGGCCCCGACATGCTGCTGATCGCCTCGCGCAGCCTCGGCCAGGGCCGCAGCGCCGGCTTCGTGACCTATGCCGGCATCGCCGCCGGGAGCTATCTCCAGGCCTTCGCGGCCGCTTTCGGCCTGTCGCAGCTCTTCCTGCTGGTGCCGGCGGCCTATGACGCCCTGCGCTTCCTCGGCGCGGCCTATCTCGCCTGGCTGGCCTGGACGACGCTGCGGTCGCCGGCCACCCTCTTCGCGCCGCGCGCCGACCAGCCGGCGCTGAAGCTGCGCGCGATCTTCCTGCAGGGGATGCTGACGAACCTGCTCAACCCCAAGATGGCGCTGTTCATGCTGGCGCTGCTGCCGCAGTTCCTGAAGCCCGAGGCCGGGTCGATCGCGCTGCAGGTGATCGTCCTGGCGACGATTCTCAATCTGGTCGGGCTGATGGTCAACGGCGCGGTCATCCTGACGGCGGGCCGGCTCGGGCGGGCGCTCGCCGCACGGCCCCATCTCGCCGCCTGGCCGCAGCGGCTGATGGGCGCGGTCTTCGGCGCGCTGGCACTGCGGCTGGCGCTGGCCTCGCGGGAGTGAGGTTCAGGCCGCGGCCGCCGCCACGCCGAGCAGCACCGCCACCGCCGCCGACAGGCCGAGCCGAAGCCGGCCATACCACTCGGCGGCGACCTCGCGGCAATAGAGCCCGTAATCCATCAGCCCGAGCAGGATGAAGGCGACGCAGAGCGTCCACAGCGCCGCGCCCGGCGCCAGCAGCGCCGCGCCCCAGCCGATCAGCGCCGGGATCACGGCGATGACGAAATCGCGCCGCTGCGCGGCCTCGCTCTCATAGCCCATGGCGATGCCCCAGCGCACCCCCCCGAGGAACGAGAGGATCGCGACCCCGTAGACGATCAGCGCTTGAGACAGCCGCTCGCCACCGCCGATGCCCGGCACGGCGAAGCCGGCCGCGAGCCCGGCGGTGCAGGCCAGGAACGGGATGACCCCGGCCGCACCGAGCGCGAGGGCGGCCGAGGGGATGGTCTTCTCGCTGGACATGGAGCGCCTTGCGACGGTGGAGGGAAGCGTCCCGCTCGCATAGCTGTTTTTGCCACGGCCTCAAGCCCCGTCATGCGGGCCGGACCGAAAGGTCGCAGGGGCTCAGCCCGCCAGCGGGCCGAGCGCCGCGCCGATCTCCGCCCGCACCACCAGATCGGCGATGGCGTCGAGCTCCGTCGGCTCGCGGTTGACGATGATCAGCGTCGCCTCCTGCCGCTTGGCGATGACCGGCAGCGTCGCGGCAGGATAGACCACGAGCGAGGACCCGACGACGAGGAAAAGCTCAGCCTCCAGAGCCAGTTGCTGGGCCCGGATCATCTTGTCCTGCGGCATCGCCTGGCCGAAGGAGATCGTCGCGGATTTCACCGGCCCGCCGCAGGCGGCACAGTCCGGCGGCTCGCCCGTCGCCTCGAAGGCGGGGCGGATCTCGGCCAGTTCATGCCGGCGGCCGCAGCCCAGGCAGGTCGCATAGGTGCCGTTGCCATGCAGTTCGATCACCCGGTCGTCGGGCACGCCCGAGGCCTGGTGCAGCCCGTCGATGTTCTGGGTGATGATCGCCGGCGCCCGCCCCTGCCCGACCAGCCGGGCCAGCGCGCGATGCCCGGCATTGGGTGCGGCGCCGGCATAATGATCGTCCATGGCGAATTTGCGCCGCCAGGCCTCGGCCCGCGCCTCACGGCTCTTCACGAAAGCCTCGAACGGGATCGGCTTGTTGACCATCCAGGGCGAGCCGGCCGAGCGGAAATCCGGGACCCCCGATTCGGTCGAGATGCCGGCACCGGTGAAGGCGACGATGCTGCCGGCCGCGTCCAGCATCGCATGCAGCGTCTCGATGGCGTCCCGTGTTCCGTCCGGCATGCGCGCTCCGTGGCTTCCTCCGACGATATGGCGTCCCTCTGGCCGGCCGCCAAGCGCAGGAGCCTCCGGCGCGCGGACCGATTGACGCAAGGCCGGCCGCGTCCCAAAGCTGCCGGCCATGGCCGACAAGACGCTCCCCGCCCTGAACCCCGACCTTCTCGACACCGGAACGCCGCCGATCCCGCAGGCGCAGGGCTGGGCGCGCGCCTATGACGGCCGCTCGGGCCCCCTGGTCGACCTCTCCCAGGCTGTGCCGGGCTCGCCCCCGCCGGCCGCGCTGCTCGAGCGGCTGGCGCAGGCCGCCGCCTCGCCCGACGCCACGCGCTACGGCCCGATTACCGGCGACATGGTCCTGCGCGAAGCCTATGCGGCCGAGATCGGCCGGATCTATGGCGCGCCCTTCGAGCCGGGCGAGGTGGCCATCACCTCGGGCTGCAACCAGGCCTTCGTCATGACGATGATGGCGGTGGCGCGGGCCGGCCAGAACGTGCTGCTGCCGACGCCCTGGTACTTCAACCACGAGATGACGCTGCGCATGCTCGGCATCGAGGCGCGCCCGCTGCCCTGCGATCCGGCCGCCGGCTTCGTGCCCGATGTCGCGACGGCCGAGGCGCTGATCGACGCCGGCACGCGCGCCATCGTGCTGGTGACGCCGAACAACCCGACCGGCGCGATCTATCCTCCCGCGACCATCGCGGCCTTCGCGGAGCTCTGCGCGGGGCGCGGTCTCTGGCTGGTGCTCGACGAGACCTACCGCGATTTCCTCCCCGCAGGCGCTGCCGCCCCGCATGAAGTCTTCGCCACAACGCCCTGGCAGGACTCCGTGATCGGCCTCTACAGCTTCTCGAAGGCCTATGCCGTGCCGGGCTGGCGCTTGGGCGCGATCACGGCGGGCGAAGCGGTGATGGCAGAGATCGCCAAGGTGCTGGACTGCGTCCAGATCAACCCCGTGCGCGCCGGCCAGGCGGCCGTGACCTGGGGCATCGACGGCATCCGCGACTGGCGCGAGGCCAATCGCGCCGAAATCAACGCCCGCGCCGCGCTCTTCCGCGAGGCGATGGCCCCGCTCAACGACTGGCGCGTGCTCGCGGCCGGCGCCTATTTCGCCTATGTGGCCCACCCGTTCCCGGACGTGCCGGCGGCCGAGGTGGTACGGGCTCTGGTGCAGGAGCGCGGCGTCCTCGCCCTGCCCGGCCCCTATTTCGGACCGGGCCAGGAACGGCACTTACGCATCGCCATCGCCAATGTCGCCGCCGACCGGATCGGCGCGCTGAGCGAGCGGCTGCGCGGGTTTGCGCTGTGACGTGACACGTCATGCTCGGGCTTGACCCGAGCATCTCGGAAACCAGTTCATTCTCGTTTCGAGATTCTCGGCTCTGCGCGGAGTTTATCCTTGGGCCGATCGAAGATCGGACCCGAGGGCTGCGCCCGAGAATGACGCCTGCCCGCTACCGCAGCAGCGCCGCATAGCGATCGCGATAGGCCCAAACCAGCAGCGAGCCCAGAACCACCAGGATCACCGCCACAGGGATGCCCTGCGGGTTGATGACGAGGTGGAAGAACACGATCACGGTCATGACCGGCGCGATCAGCGCGAGTCCGAACGCCGGCGCGATATTGCCGAGCAGGCTGAGCGCACCGAGGAGATTGACCGTCTTCAGCAGCGGCCAGAAGAAGCCGGAGGCCTGCAGCGCCTCCTCGAAGGCGACCCCGCGCGCGCTGGTCGGCGGATGGATCAGATGCGCGCCGGTGGCCAGCCACCAGAAGCCGTCGACGGCGGAAACCAGAAAAAGCAGCCCGAGAAGGATGCGCGGGAGGGTGACCAGAAGCAGGGTCTTCATGATGGGCCTAGGCAAAGCAATGCACCGGCGCGGGTTGCGCCGGTTTCCCCTCTTGGTCCCTTCGACGTCCGGTTCGGTTCAAGCCAACACACAAAAAAGCCGGGCGCGAGCCCGGCTTGGTTGTCGATGGCCGCAGGTCACGGGCAGAACCAGATCGCCCCGACCGTGATGCAGCCTCGGGTGCGCCAGTTGCCTGGCCGGGCGCCATAGCGACGATATCCGGGCGGCGGGGCGCGGAATCGGGCACCGGGTGCGTAGCGCGGTCGCGGCCCGTGGCGCCGCATATAAGGTCCGCGGTGGTCGCGGCGATAACGGCGATGATCGCGATACTGGGCCTGCTCCGCCACTGACGGAACCTGCTGCAGCAGTCCGGAGGCCGAGGGCGCGGCGAGAGGCGATGCCGAGGCGGGCGCCGCAACGGAGAGGCCGGCTGCAAAGAGTGCTGCTGCGAGAGCGTGGCGGATCATATCGTCCCTTCCTTCACGTTGATCGGAAGGAACGATCGACGTCGCGCTATTGTTCCGGCCGGAACAATCCCGCCGGCCCGAACCCTCACATGGTCGCGCCGATCTGCCAGGGCACGAACTCGGCGTCGCCATAGCCCATCTCTTCGGACTTCGACTTCTCGCCCGAGGCGACCTTTAGCAGATAGTCGAAGATTTCCCGGCCCTTCTCCTCCAGCGTCACGCCGTCGAGGACATCGCCACAGTTGATGTCCATGTCGTCGGTCTGCTTGAGATACATCGGCGTGTTGGTCGCGAGCTTGATCGAGGGCGTCGGCTTGCAGCCATAGGCCGAGCCGCGCCCGGTGGTGAAGGCGAGGATGTTCGCCCCGCCCGCCACCTGCCCCGTCGCCGAGACGGGATCGTAGCCGGGCGTGTCCATATAGACGAAGCCCTTGGAGCGGACTGGCTCGGCATAGTTGTAGACGGCCGCCAGCGTCTTGGTGCCGCCCTTGGCGGCAGCGCCGAGCGACTTCTCCAGGATCGTCGTCAGCCCGCCCGCCTTGTTGCCGGGCGACGGGTTGTTGTTCATGTCCATCCGGGCGCGGGCGGTATAGTCCTCCCACCATTTGATGATGCCGACGAGCTTCTCGCCGACTTCTCGCGTCGCAGCGCGGCGTGTCAGCAGATGCTCGGCGCCGTAGATCTCCGGCGTTTCCGACAGGATGGCCGTGCCGCCATGCTCGACCAGGATGTCGACCGCCTTGCCCAGAGCCGGGTTAGCCGTGATGCCGGAATAGCCGTCCGAACCGCCGCACTGCAGAGCGAGCATCAGCTCGGACGCCGGCACCGTCTCGCGCCGCGCCCGATTGGCGATCGGCAGCATCATCTTGAGCGCCTCGATCCCCGCCGCAACCGCCTTGCGCGTGCCGCCGGTCTCCTGGATCGTCAGCGTCCGGAAGACGTCGCTCTCCTCGATGCCATAGGCGTCCTTCATCCGCTTGATCTGGAAGCCCTCGCAGCCCAGCCCGACGACGAGCACAGCGGCCATGTTGGGATTGCAGGCATAGCCCCAGGTGGTGCGCTTCAGCACCTCGAAGCTCTCGCCATTGTAGTCGATGCCGCAGCCCGTGCCGTGGGTCAGCGCGATCACGCCGTCGACATTGGGATAATCAGCGAGCAGCCCAGAGCGCTTGACCTCCTCGGCCATGAAGCGCGCGGCCGAGGCCGAGCAGTTCACTGAGGTGAGGATGCCGACATAGTTGCGCGTTCCGGCCTTGCCATTGGCGCGGCGGAAGCCCTCGAAGGTCGCCTGGCGCTCGACCGGCAGCACGAATTCGGGCTTGGCCTCGGCGCAGAAGGCATAGTCGCGCTCGAAGGCGTGGAAGCCGGTGTTGTGCTCATGCACCCATTCGCCCGGCGGAATGTCGACGGTGGCGAAGCCGATGATCTGGCCGAACTTGCGGATCGGCTCGTCCTTGGCGATCGGGCTCAGCGCCAGCTTGTGGCCACGTGGAATGCGCTTCAGCGCCGTCACGCCCGCGGCTGTCACACCGATATCGACCGGATCGACCGCGACCGCGACATTGTCGCTGGCGTTCAGCCTGAGGGTACGCGGCGGAATGGCTTTGTCGAGCATCGGGGGAACCACTGGCTTGCAAGCCGCGGCGCGCGCGGCGACGGGCAAGACATGCGCTTCATCGCGACAGTTTTCAATCGGTTCAAAGAGGCGTCCGGCTGCTGCAGCGCAGCATCCGGGCGGGCATCACGCAACGAAAAAGCCCGGCCTCGCGGCCGGGCTCTGATTCAGTGGTGAGGCTTGGCGCCGCAAGCGGGCGGCGCCGCGTCGCCTCACTTGGTGGCCGGAACGGCCTTGGCGACGATGCCCTCGAACGGCTTGTAAGCGTCCTTGGCGATCGCGGCGTAGAGCTCGCCCATCTTGGTCATCTGGGCGACGGCGCCCTCGAAGGCGGTCTTGACGTAGTCGGTCTGGATCTCGATGGCCTTGTCCAGCGTCTTGACGCCGGCCAGCTTCTCGAGCGTGGCGGTGCCGGTCTCGAAGGACTTCTTGGCGTAGTCGGTGGCCTCGACGGCGAGCGTCTGCACGCCCTTGGAGGTGGCGCCGAAGGCCTTCAGGGCCGCATCGACGTTCTCTTTCGAGGCCTTCTGGATCGTTTCGAACTGCTGCATCATGTTTCTTCCCTCGGCACGCATGCCGCCTCTTGCTGACGAGCCCTTGGGCCCGGGTCTGTCGCCCCTGGGTCAGATGAAAAAGGGTTCACCACCGGGACCGCCTTCATATTGTGCACCGCAACATGAATGTCAAGATCGCGCTGCAGCGCATCAGCCGCGACGCCCTGACGCCACTGGCGGCCTTCGCGATCGGTGGCATTTTAACGGCTCCGTAACCGCGCCGTCGTAACCTCCAAAACTGTGTCCCGGATGCCACGTCGTCACGTGCTCCGGGATCGGGACGTGAGTTCTGGTTGAGGCGGGTTGCATGGCTTTCAGTTGCGTTGGGTCCCGGCGCGTGCGTTCGCGCGCGCTCGTGGCAATGATCGGCATCGTCGCGGTGGCTGTCGCCGCCGTCGCCTCTCCCGCCGAGGCGGCGCGCAAGAAGAAGCGCCCCGCGGGCGGCGGCTATGCGCCCCCCTATGCGGCGATGGTCGTCGATGCGAAGACCGGCCGCACGCTGCATGCGGTCAACGAGGATGCGCCCCGCATCCCCGCCTCCATCACCAAGGTCATGACGCTCTACGTGCTGTTCGAGCAGTTGGAGCGTGGCCGCTTCAGCATGAATTCGGAACTCACGGTCTCGGCTCACGCCGCCCGCCAGGAGCCTTCCAAGATCGGCTTCACGCCGGGCGAGACCATCTCGGTCCGCGACGCGATCCTCGCGCTGATCACCAAATCCGCCAACGACGTCGCCATGGCGGTCGCCGAGAATGTCGGCGGCTCGGAGGACGAGTTCGCGAAGATGATGACGGCCCGCGCCCGTTCGCTCGGGATGAGCCGCACGGCCTTCTACAACCCGCACGGCCTGCCCCACAGCCCGCCGAACATCACCACGGCGCGCGACCTCACCATTCTCGCCCGCGCCATCCAGGAGCGCTTCCCGCGCTACTACCCGATGTTCTCCACGCGGGTGTTCAACTATGCCGGCGGCGCCTACCGCAACCACAACAAGCTGCTCGGCCGCATCGAGGGCGTGGACGGCATCAAGACCGGCTACACCCGCCTCTCCGGCTTCAACCTGATGACCTCGGCCAAGGCCGATGGCCGCCATGTCGTCTCCGTCGTGCTCGGCGGACGTTCAGGCGCCTCCCGCGACAAGATCATGGCCGATCTCGTTGTCGCCGCCCTGCCCAAGGCCGCCACCAGCGGCCGCGCCTCGACGCTGATTGCGGAGGCCCCGGAACCCCAGGAGCGGCCGCAGGAGCGCGCCCCTGAGCGTGCACCGGAACGCGCCCGCCCGGCCGCACCGGTCGTGACCGCCGCCGCCGAGCCGGCCCCGCTGCCAGTGCCCCGCCCGCGCGTCGAGACCGAAGCGCCGCTGCCGATCGCCGCCCGTGCCTACGCGCCGGTCTCGACGACGACGCCGATCGCGCCGCCGCGCCCGCTCTCCGCCGGCGCCCAGCAGCTCCAGATCTCCGGCATGCGCCCGGTGACCGCCACCACGACGCCGCCGGCCATGCGCTGGTCGATCGGCGCCCCCGCCGCCGACGGCAAGGTCCTGCGTCCGCCGGCGAATGTCGACGTGACCTCCTCGATCGCCAAGGTCGCCGAGCCCGCCGAGGCTCCGATGCCGAAGCCCGCCGCTGCACCGGCGCCGGCCGAGAAGGCTCACGAGAGCGGCGTGACCACCCTTGCAAAGGCCGTGGAGAAGGCTCCCGAGCCGGCGCGCGCCAGCGAAAGCCGCGCGACCGTCGCCACCACCGGCAAATGGATCATCCAGCTCGGCGCGACCGATGACGAGGCCAAGGCCAAGGACATCCTCGCCAGGGCCCGCGCCAAGGCCGCCGGTCCGCTGGCCGACGCCACGGCGGTGACCGAGCGCGTCGAGAAGGGCGGCTCCACCCTCTTCAGGGCCCGCTTCGCCGGCTTCGACGACTCCAAGGACGCCCAGAACGCCTGCGCGAGGCTCAAGCGCGACGGCTTCGCCTGCTTCGCCACCCGCGGTTGAAGGACAAGGACAAGGAACGCTGCCATGTCGCACCCGACCTCTTCCCTGTTTCCCCTCGGCCCCTCACTTCAGAAGGACGTCCTTGGCCTGGTTGACGCGAGCGGCAAGACCGCTGGTGCCCCCGGCATCCGGGTGGATGCGCTTCATCAGGGCGCGATGGGCTTCGCGGATCGCCTCCTCGCCCGCCCCCGGCTGAAGCCCCAGGATCTCGTAGGCCTCCTGATGCGACATCGCGCCCGTGCCCGCCGCGCGGCCCTGCCCCGCGTCGCGGTGACGATCAGCGTCTTCACGCCAGCCGGGCGACCGGCGGTCCAGATAAGCCTCTAGCAACCGCGCCCCGTCAGGGTCGTCGGCCAGGCACTCGCGCATCAACTCGGCGATCTCGGCCAGCGAGAGGTCGTCGAGGCTGCGCCCGGCGAAACGGCCCCCGCTGACCGTCCCGGTCATGCCGCCGCTGTCATGGTCGAGTTCCATCGCCAACAGCCGCGAGGCGACCTGCGAGCGCGCACCGGGTGTCTCGGCGGACGACGTCCCCCAGGGAAAGCGGATGCCGCCGGGCCCGGTCGCGCTCCAGCCGAGCAGCCAGGCGCCGATGCCGCCGACGAAGATCGCCATGTCGAGCCGGCCGCGCATCATCAGCAGCGCGGCAACACCCAGCGACAGCACCCCGCCGCCGCCCTTGACCGCCTTGGCCAGCATCTTCGGATTGGTGCTCGCGAAGAGCTTCGACAGCCACCAGATCAGCAGCACCGCGCCGATCCCGTAAAGCAGCGTCACCGGCGGCCTCCTTCCATCGAGCCCAGCAGCCCACGCACGGCAGGGCTCGCCGCCGACAGCTTCAGCATCGCCTCTCGCCCACCCGCCGCATAGGCCGCCGCGCCGCGCAGGAGATCGAGCAGCGAATTTGGCGCGGCGGCGTCGAAACGGGCATGGGCGCCGCCCGTCAGGCGCGCCATCATGGCGAAGGCAGCGCTCGCGGCGGGATCCTGCCCCTCCTGGAACAGGAAGCCGCGGATGCCGCGCAGTCCGAGTTCGCCCGCCAGGGCGGCGAGCGCATCGGCCTCCTCCTCCATCGCGTCGCCGACGAAGACGAAGGCGCGAACCGGCACGCTGCGCGCCTCGTCGCGGACATGCTTCAGCACGCGCGCGATCTGCGTCTGGCCGCCCTGGCAGGCGATTCCCGACATCAGGCCGTTGAGCCGGCGCGGCTCGCCGACCCAACCCGAGGCGCGGCACTCGGCGAGACCGCGGAAATAGACCAGCTGCACGGCGAGCCCGCCGCTCGTTGCCGCGACCTCGAACATCTTCGCCTGCAGCGAACAGGCGAGGTCCCATGTCGGCTGGCGGCTCATCGTGGCGTCGAGCGCAAAGACGAGGCGCCCCGCCTGTCCGGTCGCCAGCGGTGCGAGTTGCTTCGCCGCACCGAGAAAACGGTCGATCTCGCCGGGCGCCGATCGCCCCGTCGCCACACCCGCTCCGGCGCGCTTCTCCAGCGCCTTGTCGCTCTTCTCCGTCATGGCCTTGATATTGGCGGTTTGCGGGACATTTGCTACCCGTCCGCCACCATCAGGGGCGCGACGTGTCAGCCCATCGACAAGAGAGACGCCATGACCGGGATCGCGATCTTCGAGACCGTCGCCGCCATGCGGCAGGCCGTCGCCGGCTGGCATGCCGCGGGCGACAAAGTCGGCCTCGTGCCGACGATGGGCGCGCTGCATGAGGGCCATATCGCGCTGGTGAAGGAAGCCCAGCGGCGGGCGCAGCGCGTCATCGTGACGATCTTCGTGAACCCGACGCAGTTTGCGCCGCATGAGGACTTCAAGAAATATCCGCGCACCTTCGACGACGACTGCGCCAAGCTGGTCGCCGCCGGCGCGGATGCCGTTTTCTTCCCCCCGGTCGAGGAGATGTATCCGTCCGGCTTCGCCACGCGCGTGCTGCTGCTCGGGCCCGCTGCGGTGGGGCTCGACGACCGCTTCCGGCCCACGCATTTCGAGGGCGTCGCCACGGTCTGCTGCAAGCTCTTCACCCAGTCACGGGCTGACCTCGCCGTCTTCGGAGAGAAGGACTACCAGCAGCTCAAGGTCGTGACCCGGATGGCGGCCGATCTCGACCTCGGCATCGAGATCGTGCCCCTGCCGACCTTCCGCGAGGCGGACGGCCTCGCCATGTCCTCACGCAACCGCTACCTCTCGCCGGAGGATCGCGCCTTGGCGCCGCTGCTGCACCGGGTGATGCAGGCGCTGGCCGTCCGCATCCGCAACCGCGACGACCTGTTCCGGGCCGTCGGCGAGGCCCAGACCGAAATCATCTCGGCAGGTTTCGAACTCGATTATCTCGAAGCGCGCCACGCCGAGACCCTGGCACCGGTCACTTCGCTCGCGGACGGACCGATCCGGATTCTGGTGGCCGCGCGGCTCGGCGCAACGCGGCTGATCGACAACATCGCAGTGTAGGGCGCGTGACGAAACCCGGATGAGGGGGCGCTGCGGCCGCCTTCGGTTCCCCTTCCCGTTCGGCAGGATGACCGCTATCGGTAATGGAGCGGCTGGCAGCCGCCTCGGCTTGCGACGGGTGCGACACGGAGTACGTGATGCGGATCTGGATGATGGCCCTCGGCCTGCTGCTGTCGCTCGGCACTGCGGGGCGGGCCGAGCAGTCGCTGATCGTGCTCGACGCCTCGGGCTCGATGTGGGGCCGCATCGACGGCAAGCCCAAGCTCGAGATCGCCCGCGAGGCGCTGAAGGCCGTCCTGGGCGGCATGGCCCCGCAAAGGGAGATCGGCCTGCTTGCCTATGGCCATCGCGAGAAAGGCAATTGCTCCGACATCGAACTGATCGTGCCGCCGGGGCGGAACAATGCTGCTGCGATCACTGATGCGGCCGCAAGACTGCGCTTCCTCGGCAAGACGCCGCTGACAGAGGCCGTCCGGCAGGCAGCCGTTGCACTGCGCTACACGGAGGAGAAGGCGACCGTCATCCTGATCACCGACGGGATCGAGACCTGTCAGGCCGACCCCTGCGCGCTGGGAGCGGAACTCGCCAAGGCCGGCGTCGGTTTCACGGCGCATGTCGTCGGCTTCGACCTGTCGCGCGAGGACGGCCGCAAGGTCGCCTGCCTCGCCGAAAAGACCGGGGGCCGCTATATCGCGGCCGGCAACGCCGCCCAGCTCCAGGATGCGCTGATGACCACCGTGAGCGCGACGCTGCGTCCCGCAGCGGTGCAATCGGTCAAGCGGCCGGCGGCGACAGTCAGGACGGGCGCGAAGCCGAGCATCGGCCAGAGCTTCACTGCTGAGTGGACCGGCCCTGGCGGCACCGGCGACTATCTCGATATCGTCCCGGCCGGGAGCAAGGGCTTCGATGCCGAGCTGTCCTATGTCTATGTCGAGGCCGGCAAAGCAGCGGCGCTACGCGCCCCCGGCCGGCCCGGTCCCTACGACCTGCGCTATGTCTGGGCTGGTCCCGAGGGCCGGCAAGTGCTCGCGACGGCACGGATCGCAGTGGCCGACGCCCCCCATGCGCTGGAGGCTCCGGCCAGCGTCGCGGCTGGCACGACCTTCGACGTATCCTGGAAGGGGCCGGGCCAACCGGGCGACTATGTCGACCTCGTCCGCCGCGACCATACGGCGCCTGATGGCGAGATCGCCTATGCCTATCTCGACAGCGGCAACCCGGTTCGGCTGAAGGCTCCCGGCGAAGCCGGTTCCTACCAGTTGCGCTACATCCTCGCCGCCCCGGACGGGCGCAAGGCGCTGGTCGCCATCCCGCTCGAGGTCACGCCCTCCGCGGCGACGCTCGCCTTCCCGCCCGACGCGATCGCGGGCGCGACAATCTCGGTCCATTGGCGCGGCCCCGGCGCTGCCGGAGACTATGTCGATCTGGTGAGGGAGGGCCATCGCGACACCTCCGGCGAACTGGCCTATGCCTATGTCGAACAGTCGGAGGATCAGGAAACCGTGGCGCTGCGGGCGCCCGGAGCACCAGGCGATTACCGCATCCGCTATGTCCTCGCAGCCGCCGGAGGGCACAAGATCCTTGCCGAGGTGCCGCTGACCGTCCGTGCCGCCACAGCCAGTCTCGAGGCCCCCGCCCGTGTCCAGCGCGGAGTCGAGTTCGAGGTGTCATGGCAAGGGCCGAATGGCGAAGGGGACTATGTCGACATTGTTGTCGCCGGCTCCAGGGAAACCGCTGGCGAATTGACCTATATCTCCGTGGAGGCTGAAAGCCGCGGCCGGCTCGCCGCGCCCGACAAGCCGGGGCGCTACGACATCCGCTACATCCTGAAAGCGGGAGACGGCCTTAGCGTCCTGGCGAGGCGCAGCATCGAAGTGCGCTGAGCACGCCAGCGCACGACTGGAATGGCGCTCTACAGCAGCCCCAGCTCCGCAAGCTCCCGCCGCAACGCCTCCGGCATGGCGCCAAGATCGCCGCTGCGGCCGTCGATATCGCGCGGCGCATCCTTCTCGGTGAGGTAGCGCCAGCCCTGGAACGGCCGGCAGGGACGCGGCTCGACGGGCACGACCACCGGTTCCAGCACAAGATGGCAGCGGCCGATTCCGTCGCCATCGGTGAAAGGGCGCACGGCCAGCAGCTTCTGCCGCGCGCTGATCTGGCCCTTGATCACCCAATAGAGCGAGCCTCCGTCGAGCAACTCGTCGAGGCGCTTGGGCACCATGCGGGTGGTGTGGATCTGCTCGGCCGTCCGGCCCAGTCGCCGTTCCAGTGTCAGGCGCTCCTCGATCCAATCTTCCAGATCGCCGATCGAATCGGCGCCGACGCAGAGCTTGAGGAGATGGAGCGGCATGGCCGGCAATCTAGTGCGGGCACGGCAACCGGACCAGCGCCAGCGGCGTTGCTCTCCACAGCCGCGCTGCGCGAAGCTGCCTGCGCGACGGCAGGCCGCAGGGCACCCCAAGACACAAGGAGATTTTGATGCGCGGACTGACAGGCAAGGCCATTCTCGTCACAGGCTCCTCGAACGGCATCGGCCACGCCATGGCGGAGCGGCTGGTCGCCGAGGGGGCCAAGGTCGTGGTCCATGGCCGCGATCGCGAGGAAGTCGAGGGCGTCTGCCGCGAATTGGGCGGCCAGGCCGCTCCCGTGACCGGCGACCTCGCCGATCCCGAGACGCCGCAGGCCCTGGTCGATGCCACGGTCGCGGCCTTCGGACGGATCGACGGCCTCGTCAACAACGCCGGCATCTATCCCCGCGGCGAGGTCACCGGGACGACGGTCGACTTCTTCGACGAGATCTTCGCCGTCAATGTCCGCGCCCCGCTGCTCGCCTCCGAAGCGGCGGCGCGGGCTTTTCGCGCGCAAGGCTCGGGCGGCGCGATCGTCACCGTCGGCTCGATCAACGCCTGGTGCGGCCTGCCGCGCCTGACCGTCTATTCCATGTCCAAGGGCGCGCTGATGACGATGACGCGCAACCTCGCCGATTCGCTCGGCCCGGAGCGCATCCGCCTCAACCAGCTCAATGTCGGCTGGACCTTCACCGCCAATGAGGACGCCACCCAGCAGAAGGAGGGGCAGAAGCCCGGCTGGGAGAAGCATGTGCCCGTCCGTCAGGCGCCGAGCGGCCGCATCATGCAGCCCGAGGAGATCGCGGCGCATACCGCCTTCTGGCTCTCCGACGAGAGCGCGCCGGTCTCGGGGCAGATCTACGAGGTCGAGCAGTTCCCGGTGATCGGACGGATGGGGTAGTCCGGCTGGCCGCCGTCATTGCGAGCGCAGCGAAGCAATCCAGGTAACGTCGAGCACTGCCGTTCTGGATTGCTTCGCTGCGCTCGCAGTGACGGGCTATCCTCGCCTGTCGAGCGAGCAAACGGCCGCAAGCGACTCCTACGATTCGCCTAGTCGCCGAGCACCACCACCTTGGCGCCTTCCGCCACCTGAGCCCCTGGCGCGGCGCCGATCTCGCTGACCGTGCCGTCGCGCGGTGCCGTCAGCACATGCTCCATCTTCATCGCCTCGACGATGGCGAGCCGCTGGCCCTTGCTGACGACATCGCCGGCCGAGACAAACAGCGCGATCAGCTTGCCATGCATCGGCGCCTTGACGACGCCGCCCGAGCCGGCCGCGGCGTCGAGATCGACACTGAACGGGTCGAACAGCGAAACGGCCGTCTGCCGGCCGCGGTGCAGCGCCAGCCAGGTGCCGCGCTCGCCCTGCGCCAGCGCGATCTCGTGCTCGCCCTCGCCGATCTGATGGCCGGGCAGGCTGACGCGGGCGCCCTCCTCATGCCACTCGATCCGCGCCTCGACCCGCTCGCCATCGACCAGGAGCGGCAGGCCGAGCGCGGGGCGCGGCATCAGCGAAAACGCGTCCGCCACAAGCCAGGGCGAGCGGGCCTCGCCATCGGCCCGTTCAGCCGCCCGAAGCAGACCTTCCGTCTGACGCTCCTCCTCCAACTGAAGCGCCGCCGCCGCGACCGCCGCCGCGTCGAGCGGCTGCGGCTCGGCTCCGAGCGCCGTAATGTTGCGCTCGATGAAGCCGGTGTCGAAGGGCCCCTCGCGAAAGCCGGGAGCCTCGGTCAGCGCCTTCAGGAAGGCCAGGTTGGTGCGCGGCCCCGCCACGATCGTCTCGCTCAGCGCAGCCCCGAGGCGGTCCAGCGCCTCATGGCGAGTCGCGCCATGGGCGATCACCTTGGCGATCATCGGATCGTAGAACGGCGTCACCGTGTCGCCGGCCTCGACGCCGGTGTCGATGCGGATGCCGTCGCCTTCCGGGAATTGCAGCGCCCAGAGCTTGCCGGTCGAGGGCAGGAAGCCCTTCTCCGGATCCTCGGCATAGAGCCGTGCCTCGACCGCATGGCCGGTCGCGGTGACGTCGGCCTGGGTGAAGCCGAGAGGCTCGCCGGCGGCGACCTTCAACTGCAGCTCGACCAGATCGAGCCCCGTGATCGCCTCGGTGACCGGATGCTCGACCTGAAGCCGGGTGTTCATCTCCATGAAGTAGAACCGGTCGGCACGCAGGCCGTCGCGCCCGTCGGCGATGAACTCGACCGTTCCGGCCCCGACATAGCCGACGGCCTTCGCCGCTTCGGTCGCGGCCTTGCCCATCGCGGCGCGGACCTCCTCGGTCATGCCCGGCGCCGGCGCCTCCTCGATCACCTTCTGGTGGCGGCGCTGCAGCGAGCAGTCGCGCTCGAAGAGGTGGACGACATTGCCATGGCTGTCGCCGAAGACCTGGATTTCGACATGGCGCGGCGAGAGCACATATTTTTCGACCAGCACGCGACCGTCACCGAAGGCGCTTTGGCCTTCGCGCTGGGCGCTGGTCAGGGCGTCGGCGAAATCCTCCGGCCGATCGACCTTCTTCATGCCCTTGCCGCCGCCGCCCGCGACCGCCTTGATCAGAACGGGGTAGCCGATCCGCTGCGCCTCCCCGGC
This sequence comes from Allobosea massiliensis, assembly GCF_042655245.1. Lineage (NCBI taxonomy): Bacteria > Pseudomonadati > Pseudomonadota > Alphaproteobacteria > Hyphomicrobiales > Alloboseaceae > Allobosea > Allobosea massiliensis. The sequence continues at coordinate 44,395 of NZ_JBHSLU010000002.1, forward strand.
GAGAAATTCGACGCCCTGCTCGGCGCCGTGATAGCCCGGCACCACCGGCACGCTGGCCTTCTCGACCAGCGCCTTGGCGGCATCTTTCAGCCCCATCGCGCGGATGGCGGAGGCCGGCGGTCCGACGAAGACGATCCCGGCTTGCGCGCAGGCCTCGGCGAATTCGGCATTCTCGGACAGGAAACCATAGCCCGGATGGATGCAGGCGGCGCCCGCCTCCTTGGCGACCGCCAGGATCTTGCTGGCATCGAGATAGCTCTCGCGCGCCGGCGCCGGGCCGATCCGGTAGGCCTCGTCGGCCATCTGCACGAACAGCGCCTCCGCATCGGCGTCGGAATGGACAGCGATGGTGCGCAAACCGAGCCGCTTGGCGGTGCGGATGACCCGGCAGGCGATCTCGCCGCGATTGGCGATCAGGATGGAGGGCAGCTTCTCGGCAATCGACATGGGCAACGTCCCGGACGGCATGGCGCGTGAGCGTGCCGTCTTTATAGCCCGGCGGCCGGGGCTGTCGCCGCCTTGTTCTGCACAGGAGCCTCGGCAGGCTTCGTCCGCAGCGAGCGCCAGATCGCCCAGCTGGCCTGGAAACAGATGCCGGCGATGACGAGGTCGAAGAGATATTCCGGCCAGCGCATCGGCATGACCCGGGCGAACAGCCCGACCAGCGCGAACCCCAGCGTCTTGATGACGTCGTTGCGGGACGACAGCCAGGTCGCCCTGATGACCGGATTGTCCTCTCGCCGGAAACGCCAGAGCACGACGACGATCAGGATGGCAACGACGACCGCGCTGCCCGCCGAGAAGCCGAGCGTCCAGACCTCGATCGGGCGCGGCATGACGATCTTGTCCCAGAGATCGTAGAGCGTGTGAAAGCCCGCCAGCGCCATGACGGCCCCGATGGCGAACGCCGCCAGCTTTTCGGCACGCGCATCACGGCCGAATACCACGGCCGCGATGCCGTAAAGCGCGACGTCATAGATCCAGTCGACGCCGTCCTTGAACAGCTGCGGATTGCCGATGGCGAGCGCCCAGGCGACCACGCCGCACGCAAACGCCAGGATGCCGAGCGCGATGCCCCAGATGGTCAGGGTGAAGGCGCGGGCGACCGATCGCTCGACAAGCACGGCGCTGTCCCGATGCTCAGTCATCGATCCCCCCCTCCCCGTCATCCCGGACAAGCCGCTTCAGCGGCGCCGATCCGGGAACCATGCCTGAACCGTTCCGGCATGGATCCCGGGTCTCCGCTTCGCTGCGCCCGGGATGACCAGCGCGGTGGTCTCACCCCCGCCCGACGAAGGGCGCATTCGTCGCCATCACCGTAACGAACAACACGTTCGCCTCCGGAGGCAGGCTCGCCATGTGCAGCACCGTGGTGGCGACGTTGTCGACATCCATCACCGCCTCGACCTTGATGGAGCCGTCGGCCTGCGGCACGCCGGTGGTCATCTTGCGGGCCATCTCCGTCAGCGCATTGCCGATGTCGACCTGGCCGACGGCGATGCCATATTTGCGGCCGTCGAGCGAGGCGGTCTTGGTCAGACCGGTGATGGCGTGCTTGGTCGCCGTATAGGCGACCGAATTGGGCCGCGGCGCATGGGCCGAGATCGAGCCGTTGTTGATGATGCGGCCGCCCTGGGGAACCTGGTCGCGCATCGCCCTGAAGGCCTCCTGCGTGCACAGGAACGGGCCGGTCAGGTTGGTGTCGACCACCTTCTGCCAGTCTTCCAGCGAGAGGTCCTCGAGCAGGATGCCGCCGGGAGCGTTGACGCCGGCGTTGTTGAACAGCACGTCGACCCGGCCGAACGCCTCCTTTGTCTTGGCGAAGAGCGCTTGGACCGACGCCTTGTCGGTGACGTCGGTCGGGACGGCGAGAGCCCGCCCGGCCGCGACGCCCGACAGCGCGATCGTCTCCTCCAGCGCGTCCGCACGGCGGCCGGCCAGCACTGTGCGATAGCCGTCCTTCAGGAAGGCGAGCGCGACGGCCCGTCCGACGCCCGATCCGGCTCCGGTGATGATGGCGACCTTGTCATGGGCGGGCGTGCTGGCGGCGGGCATGGCGTATCCTCTGGTTTCTTGCCGGTTCAACCGTTTCAAATCCGGTGGAGCCGACCATAGCAGCGTGCTGCATGCAGGGAACAGCGTTTCGCGCAGGCGCCCTCGCCCGCCGATACGGGGGTGCGGCCCCTGCTCAGCCCGCCACGGCCGCGTTGGCGCCGAGCCAGGGGCAGTTCACCGCCGTCTGCGGCTGGGCGACCGGGCGGCCGACCAGATAGCCCTGGAAGGAATCGATACCGAGCGAGAGCAGCGCCGTGGCCTGCGCCTCGGTCTCGACGCCCTCGGCGACGATCTGCAGGTCGAATCGGCGCGCGATCAGCGCCGCGCCTTCGATCACCGAGCGCGAACGCCCGTCGATATCGGCGATGAAGGACTTGTCGATCTTGATCTGGCGCATCGGGAAATCGCGCAGCCGCGCCAGCGAGGAATAGCCCGTGCCGAAATCATCGACTGCGAGGCAGATGCCGAGCTCGTCGAGCTGCGTCAGAACCGCCAGCGTCTGCGCGTCGTCGGCCGGCATGAAGACCGATTCCGTGACCTCGAGATGCAGCCATTGCGCTCCAAGCTGGTGCCGGGTGAGCGCGCCGCGCACGATATCGACGAACTCCGGCTGCGAGAGCTGCCGCACCGAACAATTCACGGCCACCGCAGCGCGCACGCCGCCGCGCTGCCAGCGCGCCGCTGCCGCACAGGCCCGATCCAGTACCCAGGCGCCGACCATGGCAATCTGGTTGCTCTCCTCGGCGATTGGGATGAATTCATCGGGGGATAGCGTGCCGAGCGTCGGGTGGGTCCAGCGCAGCAGAGCCTCGAAGCCGTGCAGATCGCCCGTGGCCGCCGCGACGATCGGCTGGAAGGCGAGCCAGAATTCATCCTGCTTCAGCCCCGCAGGAATGTCGTCGGCGATACGCTCCCGCCGCTGCAGCGCGACCGCAAGCGAATGGTCGTAGTTCAGCGGTACCGTTGCGTTCTGGCGCTTGGCTTGGGTGGCCGCGAGATCGGCGGCCCAGATCAGTTCCTCCAGCCCTTGCCCGTCCTCGGGATAGCGCGCGACGCCGATACTGGCCCCGATATCGTACGCATACGAGGAAGGCCGCGTGATCGAAGCCTTCGCGCGAGCGTAGCGGGCTCTATGATGAGGTTAGTTGAAGTTCAGGCGGCTTGCTGATCGACG
>NZ_JBHSLU010000003.1:0-161306 GCF_042655245.1 Allobosea massiliensis
CGGGGATCTCTCGGTTCAGGGTTGGCGTTCACAACCCAAACCTAACCGGCAATCGCCGGTGACCACCGTCAGCTACACCACGCTATGGGACACGACCCTTCGAGATCGGTTTCCCAATCAACGATCATGGCCTCTGTTGGTTTGTCGAGCGTCTTGTGAGCCAGTTCTCTGATGCTAAACGGGTTTGTTAGCATCGCTTTAGACAGGGAATCGTAGCCACCTTCAATGAATCGGCGATAAGGCTTTCTCCTTTCGGTTAGATCGACAGTCGTACCAAAGCAGTCAAAGCAAACGGCGCGGATCTTGGGCACTTTACCTCACATCCAGGAATGCTGCAGCTGGGAGCACGATTGGGATTCTTAAACAGCGCCGTTTGGGCATCTCCTAACCCGCGCTTTCGCGGAACATCGTCGAAAATCACAGATTTTCGTTTCTGCATCGCTGGAGTCCCGGAAAGGCAGAAAGCGAGTCGCTATTTAGATACTATAATACCTAGAAATGAAAAGCGGTATTCCGTTTCGTTCCCTGCATGGACGTTCGGCAAATCGTTGGAAAAAACATGCGCAAATTCCGCATCGCCGCCGGGCTGTCTCAGGACCAGGTTGCCGTGCGCATGGGAGTAGAGCAGACCTATGTGAGCGGACTTGAGCGGGGCATCCGCAATCCGACCTTAACGACGCTCGATCGTGCGGCTACGGCCCTGTGCGTGAAGATCGCTGAACTGCTGGAAGCGTCTGACAATCCGTAAACGCCACCGTCGACGATCCCGTTTGCATAGAGGGCGGGGCGGGGAATGACGTGATAAAAAAGAAGCGTCGGCTCCTTGCGACGCTGGCACCTGCTGACTGCATTACAGCAAGGCCGACGAAAACGGCAACGCCTACCCAATCCGCAAGAATCCCCGGCTTCGCAATCCTGACCAACTGCGCCGGGGCTTCTTGCTGGTCGTAGCAGGCCGTCGAACCGAGCTAGCAGACGTGCCGGGAAACGGGGCGCCCATTTACCTAGGGCCCGTCCCGATCCTATATATTAGGAGCCCCTTACAGTAAGGCCATAGACCGGGCCGAGATCGCCCTGCTCGTCGGCCCACTCGTCCCAGATCGTGACGCCGTTGTCCTGCAGATAGCGCACATTGGTGTCGCCGCGCAGGAACCAGATCAGCTCGTGGATGATCGACTTGAGATGGAGCTTCTTGGTGGTGACGAGCGGGAAGCCCTCGCCGAGATCGAAACGCATCTGGTGGCCGAACACGGCGATCGTGCCGGTGCCGGTGCGGTCGTCCTTGCGGACGCCCTCGTCCAGGACGCGTCGGAGCAGGTCGTGATACTGGCGCATGCGCGAATCTCTTGTCGAAGCGCGCCACCATAGCGGCTGACCGCCGGGCCCGCGCGCCCGCGCCGCCGCTCGTCCCCCGGTTTCTGTCAGGAACCGTGAGCGGGCGCGCCGGGTTGCCTCCCGGACCCCTGACCGAAACCGAACAGGAGACGAGACCATGACCCTGCGCGACCGGACCCGCGCGACCCTGCTGGCCGCGGCACTGGCCCTGCCCCTCCCCGCTCTGGCGCAGGTGCAGGCGCCGAACACGCCTGCCGGCGCAGGCGCCCCGGCCATTTCGATGGACGAGGCCCGCCGCATTGCCAATGAGAACGGCATGGTGCGGATCGAGGAGATCAGCCTCGACGACGGCAAATGGGAGATCGAGGGTCGCGACGCCGCCGGCGCCGAAATCGAGATCGACCTGCGGGCAACGGACGGCACCGTCATCAAGATGGAACGGGACCGGCCAGCGGCGGCGGGCGTCCGACCCTGACGGCCGACCTCACGCGATCGCGAGGTGAATTGACCGGAGGCCGGCGGGACATTCCCGCCGGCCTTTCCCATATGCCGATCCGAGATCGAGAGGACTGACGATTCATGATCAAGCTGATGGGACTAGGTGCTGTCGCGGCGGCGGCGTGGGCCGTTGCCGCGGTGGTGACCTGCACGCCCGCCGATGCGGGCCGGCCCGGCACGGCCGCGACACAGGTCGCATCCCTCCACGATCCGGCCTACCGCGTCTCGGAAGACGCGGCCCGGCGCATCGCCTGGCGCTCGGGCGTGGATCACATCGAGGATCTCGTGCTGGTCGACGAGCGCTGGGAGGTCGCGGGCCGCGACCGCAGCGGCAACGAGGTCGCCGTCGACATCCACGCCCATGACGGCCGGATCCTGCGCCACCTCCCGCCACCCGGAAATTAAGCCGGCACCACGACCATCGGCTCTTTCCCCGGCGCGATGCAGCCCCTATATTGGTCGTGCCGTTCGCAAGACCGGCTATGGCGATAAACGAGCGTCGGAATAAGCTTTTCGGACCCGGGGGCGGTACCCGGCGCCTCCACCACAGCCCTGCGGCGCGAGCCCTGGGGCGGCCTGCGGGATCTTGGACCGCGGGCTTGCCAGGCCACCGAGTGGCAGGGTTGCGGCGGGGGCGAAATAGGATCGACGAGAGTGTAAAGGCCGTTCTTTTGCCCGGTATGGTTCCGCCGTTATAGGGCTAACGCATAGTTGCCAACGACAACAATGCTCGGGTTGCTGTCGCCGCGTAAGCGGTGCTGGTTCCCAAACCTAAGTCCTTCCGTTTAGCGACGTAAGGCGGGGCCCGGAGGCGCCTGGCAACAGAAGCCTCCACTTTTTTGTCAGGCTGCCTTGTGGCTGCCGCGGGATGCTGGAAGCGGAAACCACGACACGATGTCCAAGGACGTTCTTCGCTATGATCTGATGGTGCAGGACGCGTTGAAGGGTGTCGTGCGCAAGATCCTGACCGAGGCCGGACGCGACGGGCTGCCGGGCGACCACCACTTCTACATCACCTTCCGGACGACGGCCCCGGGCGTGCGCCTCTCGCAGCGACTGCGCGACAAGCACACGGAGGAGATGACCATCGTCCTCCAGCATCAGTTCTGGGATCTCAGCGTCAGCGAGCACGCCTTCGAGGTCGGCCTTTCGTTTTCGAGCGTGCCGGAGCGCCTGCTCATCCCGTTCGACGCCATCACCACCTTTTTCGACCCGTCCGTGCAGTTCGGCCTGAAGTTCGAGACGCAGGAAGGGGCCGAGCCCGCGGCTGCGGCGGAGCCGGCCGCCTCGCCTCGCCCGCGCGGTGCCGGCTCGGAGCCGAGCGAGGCCCCGCCCGCTCCCCTCGCCCTCCCCGTCAAGGCGACACCCGCCGGGGTTCCCGCCATCAAGCCGCGCGAGGTGTCTCCGGCGGCCGCCAAGGGCGTCAAGGCGACCAAGGCCGCGCCCGAGGATGCCAAGACCGAGGAGACGCCGGAGACCGCCGAGAGCGGCGGCGCCCAGGTCGTCAGCCTCGATTCCTTCCGCAAGAAGACCTGACCGGCCGGGTGCCGGCCGCGATTCCGCACCGGGCTCGTCCCGCCGGCGCTCGCGCCGGGGCAGCCCCTTCAAGGCAGGCCGCCATGTCCGAGACCCGCACCGAAACCGACTCCTTCGGCCCCATCGCCGTGCCCGCCGATCGCTATTGGGGCGCACAGACCCAGCGGTCGCTTGAAAACTTCCGTATTGGCGGGGATCGTGAGCGCATGCCACTGCCGCTCGTCCACGCGCTCGTGCTGGTCAAGAAGGCGGCGGCGCATGTGAATGCCCATCTCGGCCTGATCGACCAGCGCGTCGCCGGCGCCATCGGCCAAGCGGCGGACGAGGCGCTCTCGGGCCAGTTCGACGGGCATTTCCCCTTGGTGATCTGGCAGACCGGCTCGGGCACCCAGTCCAACATGAACGTCAACGAGGTGCTCGCCAATCGCGCCAACGAGTTGCTCGGCGCCGGCCTCGGTGCCAAGTCGCCGGTCCACCCCAACGATCACGTCAATCGCGGCCAGTCTTCCAACGACAGCTTCCCGACCGCGATGCACATCGCCGCCGCGCTGGAAATCTCGCGTTCGCTCCTACCGGCGCTGCGCGATCTCGAGCAGGCGCTGGCCGCCAAGGCCGCGGCGTTCGATGGGCTAGTCAAGATCGGCCGCACCCATCTCCAGGACGCGACGCCCGTCACGCTCGGCCAGGAATTCTCGGGCTATGCGATGCAGCTTCATCTCGGCGTCAGTCGGATCCAGGCGTCTCTCGGCGGGCTGCACGCCCTGGCGCAGGGCGGCACCGCTGTCGGCACCGGGCTGAACACCCATCCCGATTTCGCCGCCCTCTTCGCCCGCGAGGTCGAGTCGCTGACCGGCGTGCCCTTCCGCAGCGCCGACAACAAGTTCGAGGCGCTGGCGAGCCATGGTGCGCTCGCCGCCGCCCATGGCGCACTCGCCGCACTCGCCGCCGATCTGTTCAAGATCGCCAACGACATCCGCCTGATGGGCTCGGGCCCGCGCTCGGGGCTGGGCGAGATTTCCCTCCCCGAAAACGAGCCCGGCTCCTCGATCATGCCCGGCAAGGTCAATCCGACCCAGGCCGAAGCCCTGACCATGGTCGCGGCCCAGGTCATGGGCAACCAGACCACGATCGGCTTCGCCGCCAGCCAAGGCCATTTCGAGCTCAACGTGTTCAAGCCCGTGATCGGCGCCGCCTTCCTGCAGTCGGTGAGGCTTTTGACCGACGCGGCCGACAGCTTCCGCACCCACTGCGTCGAGGGCATCGTCGCCAATGAGGGCCAGCTGCGCGACCTGCTCTCGCGCTCGCTGATGCTGGTAACGGCGCTGGCCCCCGCGATCGGCTACGACAAGGCCGCCGGCATCGCCAAGGCGGCGCATCACAACGGCACGACCCTGCGCGAAGAGGCGCTGCGCGCTGGCGTGGATGCCGATCTCTTCGACGCCACCGTCCGGCCTGAGCGCATGCTCGGCCCGGCTTGAGGGGCGCCGCGCATGGCCGAGATCATCAATCTGCGCCGGGTCCGCAAGCAGCGCGCGCGGCAGGAGGCCGAGCAGCAGGCGCAGCAGAACCGGATCACCTTCGGCCGCACCAAGGCGGAACGGAGCCTGACCGAGGCCGAGCGCGACAAGGCCGCCCGGACCCTGGACGGCCACCGCCTCGCCTCGCCGCCGGACGACGAGCCGACGCCGTGAGCGCGGAGCGGAAGCGATCCCTAACCATCGCCGGCCATCGCACCAGCGTCTCGCTGGAAGAGCCCTTCTGGGAGGCGCTGAAGGAGATCGCCGCTGCCGAGGGACGAACCGTGGCCGCGCTGATCGCGGCGATCGACGACCATCGCGGCCAGGTCAATCTCTCCTCGGCGCTGCGTCTGCATGTGCTGGCGCATTACCGCGACCGCGCGGCAAGAGCGCCGGACTGAAGCGGACAGGCGCATCACCCGCAAAGCGGATTGCCCTTGTCTTGCAGCGCTTTGCGACCGCCACCTGAATCGGCTCCGCAGCGCCCTGAATCAGATTGCGAGGACCAAGCTCAGTTTGGCTGGGCGCCGCGCGACAAGGGGCGCGGCAGGGGCTGGATCTCGAGCGGCGGTGCCAGGGGCGGCGCGGGCTGCAGCCCCGACTCCGGGAAACTCGCCCGCGGCGCACCGGGCAGGATGAGCGGCCCCGGCTGCTGCGGCTGAGAGGCCTCGCGCTCCGCCGCCCGCTCGGCCGCCGCGCGCGCGCGCTCGGCCCGCTCCTCCGCCTCGATGCGGCGGCGCATCTCCTGCTCCATGCGCGCCTGCTCGGCCCGGCGCGCCTCTTCCGCCCGCCGCTCCTCGACCAGGCGGCGGGCTTCCTCGGCCCGACGCTCCTCCTCGGCCCGCTTCTCCTCGGCGAGACGCCGCTCTTCCTCGGCCTTGAGGAACTCGGCGAGCCTGCGGGCATTCTCGCGCATCTCGCGCTCGGCCCGCAGGCGCCGCGCCTGGGCGGCGCGCTCGCGCGCATCCGCCTCGAACGCCTCGACCCGCTCGATCTCCCTCGCCAGGGCGCGGGCGGCGACGACGTTCGACAGCGCATTGACGTCGGTCTCGCGGCGCGGCGCACTCAGCGGCCCGCGCCAGGCGACGCCGATCTGCGGCGCGTCCGCCGGCCAGCCTTTCGGCAGCGCTCCGAGCGGCCGCAGCCCGAGGCGCAGATCCAGAGTGAGGGCTCGCAGATCAACGATGCCGTTGGCCTCGGCCCGCAGCCCATTGCGCTCGAAGGTGAGTGGCTGCAGCCGGATCAGCCCGCCCGCAAGGGTAAAAGGCACGGTCACGCTGCCGAGCGCCCAGGCGTCGCGGTCGAGCGCCTCGGCCAGCCGCTGCTGCAGCCGCGCTGCATCGCTTTCGGAGGCGTCCTCGCCCGTGCCGGCAATGATGCGGGCGTAAGCCGCGGGGTCGAAGCGGCTGAGACGCGCATTTGTGAAGGTCAGGCTCCCGGCTCCCCCTAGCGCCGCGACGAGCCGTGCCGGGCTTTCGCCGGAGCCGCCGGCTTCGATCTGCCCGGAAACCCGACCGCCGAGCCCGCCTCCGGTCAAGGGCCCCAACTCGACCCCTTCGAGAGTGACGCGCCCCGAAAGCAGCCCGAGCCCACCTTCTCGCCGCGTCGTCAGCCGTCCACCGACGCGCCCGCCGCCGAAGCCGGCAGACAGATCGTCGAGCCGCAGCCCCTCCATGTCCGAGCGCAGGGTGAAGCGGGCGTCGCGCAGGATCGTCCCCTCGGCCGCGGTGACGCTGTCCGACTCGATCGCCAGCTGAAAATCGGGCAGCGCGGCCGGCGGCCCGAACCGCGCCGTCGTCCAGGTCGAGAGACCGGCGGGGCCAGCGCCGAGCGCAGCGGCCAACAGACTCCGCAGATCGAGCGTCGGCACGGTGAGCCGGCCACTCAGCATTCCGCCCTCGCGCGCCAGGGACAGCGCGCCCCGCGCGGTCGCCGCACCGAGATTGACGACGACCTCGCCAAGCGTGATCGCCTCCGGAGACGTTCCGAGCCGCGCATGGAGATCGACCAGCCCGTCCGGCAGGAGACGGGCTGCAGCGTCCGGCAGAATCTGGCCAATGCCATCCGCCTGCACGGCGAGCCGCGCCGGGGCCGCAGCCTCGCTCTCGACCGCGATCGAGAGGCCGGGGCCCGCCAGCGTGCCCGTTAGCCGCCCCGCTTCCTGCGTCAGAACGAGCTCGCCGGGGCCGCTCTGGCGCGGCACGGGTAGTCCGAGCGCCTGAAAGGCCTGGCGCCGGTCGGCGAGATCGAAGCGCAGCCTCGCCCCCGTCCAAATCCCGCCGGCATCGAGCCGCCCGGTCAGCGAGAGCCGCCCCGCCTGAGCGCCGCCGTCGAGCACCAAACCGGTTTCGCCGCTGGGCGCGCGGGTGAGCCGGAAGGCGGCATCGAGCCGGGCCAGCCCGTCGGAGGCGCGCCCCAACGCCTGCCGCGCCGGTTCGGGCAGCAACGGCCCCGCCAGCGCCGCGACCGCCTCGAAACGCGGGGCGCGGATGCGACCGGCGATCTCGCCGCCCTCGGCCAGGAGCGCTCCCGAGCCGGACACGCTGACGCCGCCGAAACCGTCGATGGCAAGACGGCTAAGCCGCCAGTCGCGGCCCTGCCGCCGCAGGTCGAGCTGCGCGGAACCGGGTGGCACGTTGCGGAAACGGGCCTGCGTCAGGCTGAGATCCAGCGCCAGATCGCGCGCGCCCAGAAGCACCGCGACGCTCTCGCCGGGCGGCAGATTGGTGAGATCGAACCCGTTCAGCACGGCCCTGGCGGACAGCCGCTCCGCCGTCGCGTCGCCCGACAGATCGAGCCTCACGCCCGAAGAACCTGTCAGCATCAGGCGCTGAAGGGCGAGCCGCCCGCCATCCCAGGCCCCGATCGCCTCGGCGTCGATCTGCCCGAGCCCCGCGACGAGATCCGCCAGAGCCGGATCGAGCCCCGCCCGCGCCAGCACCAGCCCGATGCGGCGCGAATCCCCGGCCTTCAGATTGAGGCGGCCCGCCACACCCTGCGCATCGGCGCTACCACTGGCGCCCAGCAGCGCGCCAGCGACGCGCACCGAGGCCGTGGCCTCCGACAGGCCCTGCGGATCGAGCTTGCCGCGCAGGCCGAAGGCGGAAAAATCCTCGCCGCGCCAGATCAGCTGGTCAAGATCGAGCGACAGGTCGATCTGTCCCGGCAGGCCCTGCAGAGCCCGCTCGAAGCCCGGCCGCGCCGCGAGGGCTTCGGCCAGCGCATCGGCATCGAGCCTGCGGGCGCGCAGCGCCAGGACGCCGCCGCCCGAGCCGGGCATGAACTGGCCTTCGCCCTCCAGCCGCGCCGCGCCCCCGGCAATGTCGAGGACGAGCCCGGCGAGATCGAGCTGGCGGCTGCCGCCGCTGACCTTGCCGGAGAGAGCGAGCGCGCCGCCGGGCGAAAGGGTGAAAGAGCCATCGAGGCCGGGAGCGCTCCCGGTGGCCGGCAGTGTGACGCTGCCGTCGAAGCCGAGCTGGATATCCTGCCCCGTGACGAAGGCCTTCGTCCGGAGTTTCCCGTCGGGCTCGAGCGCGCCGGTCGTGATGCGCAGCGAGGCGCCAGCCGCCTCGCCCTCGATGCGCCAGGGACCTGCGAGGCTGACCGCCGAGATCTCGGCCGCGATCGGGCCGATCGTCACGGGCTCGCGGCCCGCCTCCTGCCAGATCAGCACCGAGCGGCCGATCGAGAGACGGTCGAGGCTCGTCTGCGTCGGCAGACCGGCACCGCCGCGCGCCGGAAGGCGCAATGCGCCGGCCTCGTCGAAGGCGAGCGAAACCGTCGCGCCCTCCGCCCGCGCATCGGCGATCCGGAATTCGCCGCGGGTCAGCGCGGCGAGCGCGAGTTCGACGGTGAGCGTCTCGACCGAGGCGCGGCTCGTCTCCGCCGCCGCGCCGCCGAAGCGGACATCCTGCAGCGTCAGCCGCGGCGAGGGCAGCAGCCGCAGGCCGATGCCGCCGCCGATGCGGGTCTCGACGCCCAGCGTCTCGGCCAAGCGCGCCTCGAAATGCGGGCGATAACCGCGCCAGTCGACAAAGCCAGGCCCGATCAGGGCGGCCAGCAGCGCCAGCACCAGCAGGCCGGCCAGGACGGTCAGGGTCTCACGCAACGTGCGGCACGATCCTCGTCGTGAACATCGTCCCCATCATGCCGGCAAGTCGCGGCGAGATCACGACAATTCGACAGAACTCGGGCGTTTGCTGCTGTCCCGCTCCATCACGGAACTCAGAGAACCACGATCTTGCCAGGGTTGAGGATGTTCTGCGGATCGAGCGCGCGCTTCAGCGTGCGCATGACCGCCAGCGCGGGCGCGCCGTGCTCGGCTTCGAGATATTTGATCTTCTTCTGGCCGACGCCGTGCTCGCCCGTGCAGGTGCCGCCCATGGCGAGCGCCCGCTTGACCAGGCGGTCCAGGAAGCCCTGGACGCGCGCCACCTCATCGGGATCGGCGAGATCGAGCAGCGGCTGCGTGTGGAAATTGCCGTCACCGACATGGCCTGCGATCGGCGCGATCAGCCCGGTCGCCTCGATGTCGCGCTTGGTCTCCTCGACGCAGTCGGCAAGCTGCGAGATCGGCACGCAGACATCGGTCGCCAGCGTGTCGGCACCCGGCCGCAGGGCGCGGCCGGCCCAGTAGCCGTTGTGGCGGGCTTCCCACAGCCGGGTCCGATCCTCGGCCTTGGTCGCCCAGTCGAAGGGGCCGCCGCCGAACTCCGCTGCGATCTCGCCGAAGCGCTCCGACTGCTCCTTCACCCAGGCCTCGGTGCCGTGGAACTCGACGAAGAGCATCGGAGTCTCCGGCAGGCCGAGCTTGGAATGCAGGTTGAAGCCCTTGATCATCACCTCGTCGAGCAGCTCGATCCGCGCCACCGGGATGCCGGTCTGGATCGTCATGATGGCCGTGTCGCAGGCCGCCTTGATCGAGGGGAACGGACAGACGCCCGCCGCGATCGCCTCCGGAATGCCGTGCAGCTTCAGCGTGACCTCGGTGATGATGCCGAGCGTGCCTTCCGAGCCGACCAGCAGACGCGTCAGGTCATAGCCGGCAGAGGTCTTCCGGGCGCGCGTCGATGTCTTGACGACCGAACCGTCCGCCATCACCGCGGTCAGCGCCAGCACATTGTCCTTCATCGTGCCGTAGCGCACGGCGTTGGTGCCGGAGGCGCGCGTCGCCGCCATGCCGCCGAGCGAGGCGTCGGCCCCCGGGTCGATCGGGAACATCAGCCCCATGTCGCGCAGATGCTCGTTGAGCTCCTTGCGCGTGACGCCGGCCTCGACGACGCAGTCGAGATCCTCCGCATTCACTGCGACGATCCGCTTCATCTGGCTGAGATCGACGCAAACGCCGCCATAGGGCGCGTTCACATGGCCCTCCAGAGAGGTGCCCGTGCCGAAGGCGATGACCGGTACGCCATGCCGGGCGCAGAGCGTCACGATCTCCGAGACCTCCTGCGTGCTGTGGGGATAGACCACCGCATCCGGCGGCTGGTTGGGGATCCAGGTCAGGGTGTGGCCGTGCTGCTGGCGCACGGCGAGACTGGTAATCAGCCGGTTGCCGAAGGAGGCCGCCAGCGCCTGCGTCACGGCCGCGACGGCGGCGGGAGACGGCGGCAGAGCCGCGGCGGATGCGGAGGTCTCATGCAGGGCGACGGCAGGCACATCCATTGTCAACATCCGGATCTGGAGTTTAAACTCAAAACAAGTCGGCATCGCAGCGGGTTACGAGGCCGGCCATCCGCGGCGTCCCCCCGGCTGGGGGCCGGCGACTAGACTACGCAGTAGGATAGACCGGATCGGCAGGCAACGGGCCGCTTCCGTGTTGCGATGGCGGTGCGGCGACCATGCACACGCCGTGTGACGAAGACCACTGAACCCAGCGCTACGGGAGGACGGGAGGCGGCCATGAAACACGATATCCGCGCTCCGGCGCTGTTCTTCGCGCCTTTCGTCTCCTCGGCCATGCGGGTGGAGCCGCAGTGGATCGATTATAACGGCCATCTCAACATGGCCTATTATCATGTGCTCTTCGACCGCGCGGTGGATGAGGTGTTCTCGCTCGTCGGCCTCACCCGCGATTATGTCGACAGCCGCCACGCCTCGACCTTCACCGCCGAGTGCCACATCCTCTACAAGCGCGAGCTGACCGAGAGCGACCAGGTGCGTGTGACCGCCCAGCTCATCGCCTTCGACGACAAGCGCCTGCACTACTATCTGGAAATGCGGCACGCGACCGAGGGCTGGCTCGCCGCCACCAGCGAGAATCTCTCGCTGCATGTCGACCTCACGAGCCGCAAGGTCTGCCCCTTCCCCGCCGACATCCTCGCCAACATCGCGCTGATGAAGGCCGCCCACAGTATGATGCCGCTGCCGGCGACGATCGGGCGCATCATCGGCATGCCCCAGCGCAGCGCGATCAGCGTCGATGGCACGATCGTTCCGGAGCGTGAGCCCGAGACGCGGCACTGAGCCTGGAAGGGTCAGCGCTCAGTTGGGATCCGGAATGCAGAGGATCTGGCCGCAAGCCTTGCAATGCACCGCGTCAGGCTCATGGCGCTGCAGACCGCAGCGCGGGCAGGGATAGCTCACCTTGGCAGGCCGGAAGATCGCCTGAGCCAGCCGCACGAACAGCGAGATGCCGACGATCATGACCGCGATCGAGGTCAGCTTGCCGGCGGTGCCCGGTAGCGTGATGTCGCCGAAGCCGGTCGTCGTCATGGTGGTGACGGTGAAGTAGAAGGCATCGACATAGCCCTCGATTCCCGGCCGTCCGGTGAAGAAGAAGCTGTAGATGAAGCCGGTGACGACGAAAAGGAAGGTCGTCAGATTGATCACCGCCCGCGCCGCATCCTCTCGGTCGCGGAAGCGGGTGCGCCGCCATTGCTGCCAGATCACGCCGCGCTGCGACAGCGTCCATAGCCGCAGAATCCGAAGGAAGCCGAGATTCTCGAGCATGCTCGGCACGAGCAGCGTCGCGAGGATGACGAGATCGAGAAGCATCGTCGGCTGGCGCAGCAGTCGCGGAATGTTCGAGGCCGCGAGCATCCGCGTCACGATCTCCGCCGCCAGGATCGCGGCAACCGTGTAGTCGATCCAGAGAAAAGCGGGCCGATCCCGGATCAGCGGCGTCGCGATGAAGAAGGCGATGATGACGATGTCGATGACCGTCGTCGCCAACTGGAACCGCAGCGAGGCCGGCGATCGCCCGTGATAGAGCTGTCGGAGGCGATCACGCAGGCTGCCGGGAGCGTCAGGCGCGTCGCAGGGAGGCATCGAGCTCATCGCGCGGCGCTATCACGCGCCCGTCAGGGCGTCCAGCGCAGCCGTGATTGGCGCGAGGCGAGACATCGTTCTAATTTGTCGGCAACGACAAGAACGTCACGGGAGCGAACGCCATGGTCAAAGCGATCTGGAACGGTGCGGTCATCGCCGAATCCAACGACACCATCGTCATCGAGGGCAACCACTATTTCCCCGACTTCTCGATCCGTCCGGACTTCTTCAAGCCGAGCGAGACGACCAGCACCTGCGGCTGGAAGGGCACCGCCAGCTACCATTCGATCGTCGTGGACGGGAAGGAGAACCGGGACGCCGCCTGGTACTACCCCGACCCCAAGCCGGCCGCCGCCGAGATCCGCGGCCGTATCGCCTTCTGGAAAGGGGTCCAGGTCGGCTGACACGCCTCAGCGCTGCCGACGCAGCACGGCGAGCGCGGCGTAGCCGCGATAGAGCGAACGCGCCTGCAGCGTCACGTCGGCGCCCGCGGCGCTGGTCACCAGCACCGCCGCCATATCCCGCCGCGGCGTGACGTGAAAGAGGGCGAGCCAGCGGTTCAGCACCGCGCTGAACGGGCGCGGCAGCTCGCGCTGGTCACCAAAATCGACGATGTGCAGTTCGCCGCCCGGCGCGAGACGCCGCAGCGCCTCCTCGACCACGCCCTGCCAGGGTGGGATCATCGACAGCGCGTAGGAGATCACGATGCGGTCGAAGCCCGCCCGCCCGAACAGCGCCTGCGGGTCGAAATCCGTGGCGTCGGCCTGGGCGAGCGCGATCCGGTCCGACAGGCCGGCCCGCCCCACCGAGCGCCGCGCCGTCTCCAGCATCACCGAGGAAACGTCGACACCGAAGCAGGCGCGTCCGGGATAGCGCCGCGCGATCCGGATCAGGTTGCGGCCTGTGCCACAGCCGATCTCCAGCACGCAGCCCCCCTCCGGCGGTGCGAGCTCGTCGATCAGCCGGTCACGGCCCAGCAGGTAGAACTTCCGGCTGGCGTCGTAGATGTGCCGCTGCCGGCGATAGATCGCGTCCATCAGCCCGGCAGCACCCTGTCCGGCGGCGAGGCTGCTCACGCCACGGCCTCCGGCCGAACATAGAGGTGGAAGCCGCCATAGATCGCCGAGCGGTCGCGGGCATTCAGCGCCCGGCTCTTGTCCTCCTCGTAGCGCCATTGCTCGAGGATTTCGGCGGGCACGCGTCCCGGCAGCAGGCGCTCATCGGCGGCCGTGCGGAAGATGACGCGCGCGCTGGGCCGGGATGTGCGGGTGATCTGGGTCCACAGCGCGGTCAGATCGGCGTCGTTCATCCAATCCTGCGCGTCGAGCAGGACATAGGCGTCACAGCTCTCGGCCGGCTGCTCCGCGAGGAAAGCCGTAATCGCTCTCTGATGATAGGAGACGCGTGCCGCCCTGGCACGGACCTTTTCGAAATGCGCCCGCTGCAGATAGGGCGGCAGCGCCGCGTCCTCCGCCGGTTCGTAGCCCCGCCCGAAGGCCTGCCTCGCGAAGTAATTGGCTTTCAGGTCGAAGCCGCAGGCCAGCCGCTCGAGACGGTCGTAAAGGGCGCCGCGGATGCCGTCGGCTCCGTCGGCGGCGAGCGCCTTGTACTGGGCCGGTGGGATGCCGAGGCCGTAGAGCGAGGCCGGCTGGCGGATCAACCAGCGCACGAGGGGCTTGTCGAAGACCGGCGCCAGATGGCGCTCGAACAGCGCCCGCTGCTCGGCGAGGTCGCGTGCCTCCAGCATCTTGCGCGGATCGCAGCCCAGCGCTCGTCCGAGCAGATGCCCGGCCCCGATGAAGCGGCCGAGCAGGCCGAAGCGGTAGACGTTGCCGGCGAACATCCCGATGCGGCGGCGCCCGTCCAGCCCTCGGCCCTCCCAATAGGCTCGCGAGGTCGCGTCGAGATGCGGCGCGATCTCGCGGTCGTAGAAGGCGATGTTGTCGCGCGACTGTGCCTGGCCGAAGAAGCGCAGGAACGTGTCGTGCCGCGTCATCCGCGCCAGCGCCGCGAGCTTGAGCTTGCCGAGCGCGATATGGGCGCCGTTGAGATCGATCGCGCTGATCTTCGCCGGGTCCGCCGTCAGATAGGACAGCACATTGCAGGACCCCGACGCGATGGCGACGACATGGTCGTCGGGCTTCAGCGCCAGCGCCTCCATGTCGACGACCGGATCCTCCCAGATCTGCGGATAGACCAGACCGGAGAAGGCCAGGGTGAACATCCGCTCGAGCAGCCCCGCCTTCGACAGAGCCTTGCTGCGATGGACCGCCGTGGTGAGCCCCTTGCTGGTCGTGCGCCGCACCGCACGCACCGTCCGCGTCGCCTGATCCGTCACGGGGCCCTCGCTCGCCATCCCTCGATGGCGAGCCGACTAGTGGAGTCGCATGACGCTTGGGTGACGCGACCGAGCCGCCGGGATCACGGCGCCGTGACGCCGGCCGCCTTGATCACCGGCGTCCATTTGTCGACCTCGGCGCGGACATGGGCGCCCAGCGCCGCCGAGCTCTGGCCGGCATCGTCGGGGATGATGCAGCCCAGTTCCAGCAGCCGCGCCCGCACGCCCGGATCGGCCAGCGCCGCACGGCCGGCGGCATTCAGGCGATCGACGATCTCCTTCGGCGTGTCCTTCGGCGCGAAGATCGCGTTCCAGCCCACCGCCTGGAACTCGGGCAGACCGCCCTCGGCGCTGGTCGGCACATCCTTGGCGACGTCGAGGCGGTTGGGCGTCGCCACGACATAGGTCTTGAGGTTGGTGAGTTGCGGCACGATGCCGACCGTCTGGTCGCAGACATAGTCGAGTTGCTTGGCGAGCAGCGCGTTCATCGCCGGGCCGGAGCCGCGGAACGGCACCTGCTGCACCGGCGCCTTGATCAGGTGGTGGAAGAACACGCAGGTCAGATGCGAAGTCGAGCCGATGCCGCCATGACCGTAATTGTACTTGGACGGATTGGCCTTCAGCAGGGCGATGAACTCCTGCAGCGTGTTGGCCGGGAAGTCCTTGTGGGCCGAAATCAGCATCGGCGTTCCCGCCGTGTTGATGACTGGGGCGAAGTCGGTGCGCGGGTCATAGGCGAGATTGGGATAGAGCCCGACCGAGGCCGAATGCGTGCCGAGATTGCCCATCATGATCGTGTAGCCGTCCGGCGTCGCGCGGGCGACGCGCAGCGAGCCGGTCGTACCGCCCGCCCCGGCGACGTTCTCGACCACGATCGACTGCCCGAGCGTGCGGCTCATATGGTCGGAGACGATCCGCGCGATGACGTCGGTCGGCCCGCCCGCGGCAAAGGGCACGATCATCGTGATCGACTTTGCGGGATAGGTCTGCGCAGCCGCGGGTGCCGCGGCCATGGCGAAAGCGGCCCCGAGGGCCAGGATCAGGCGACGCATTGTTGTCCTCCGTGAGTTGATGCCGCGTTGACCGCGGTCTGGGATGGTTGGGACGGGCCGACGGCTCACATGTGCCGAAGGCCCACGCTCTCGATCAGCGGCAGCAATTCGTCGCGGGCCCGGATGCGGTGCCGCCGCGCCGCCTCATGGGCGGCATCCGGCAGCCCCAGGCGGATCGCCTCGCTGGTATCGCGATGCTCGGCCTCAGAGACCAGCAGGCGCGGCCGCAAACGCAGGGTCAGCATGCGGGCGCGGTGCGACTGGTCGTTGACCGTCTGGATGATCCGCGCGAAGCGGCCATTGCCGCAGCGCTCCACCAGCAGCCGGTGAAAGGCTTCGTCGGCGCGGCCCCAGCCCGGCAGATCGCCCACAGCCAACGCCTGGCCCATCGCGGCCGTCGCCTGATCGAGTTCGTCGGCGAGCGCCGTTCGCTCCGCCTCGGGCAGCGCGGCTGCCCGCGCCGCCGCCCCGGCTTCGATCGCGATCAGCACCTCGTAGATTTCGGCGATGTCATGGGGGGCGAGCGCGCAGATCAGGATCCCGCGCTTCGGCAGGATGCGGACGAGCCCCTCCTCCTGCAGGCGCAGCGAAGCCTCGTGTACGGGCGTACGGCTCATGCCGAGCCGCAACGCCAGCTCGCCGGCCGAGGCCTGGTAGCCCGGCGGAAACACGCTTTCGCGGATCGCGTGCTTCAACGCCGCATAGGCGCTGTCGACGAGACTGGCGCCGCGCTCGCTCGCGACCTCGCCCCGCTCCTGCACGTCCCCGAGCTTCATCGACCTCTCCTGCCTGATCGAAGCTTATCAGCTTCCATGGAAGCTGCAATGCATTCTTGACTTGCAGCAGCGGCGACCGCAAAGACGGTCGGGACGACAGGTTCGAGGAGAGACGCGTCATGAAGACCCACCGCATCGCAGCCATCCCGGGGGACGGCATCGGCGTCGAAGTCATCGCCGCCGGCATCGAGGTGCTGGAAGCCCTGGCGCGGCGCGACGGCTCGTTCGGCTTCGCCTTCGACCATTTCGACTGGGGGTCGGACTACTACAAGCGCACCGGGCTGATGATGCCGGCCGACGGGCGCGAGCAGATCAAGGACCATGACGCGATCTTCTTCGGCGCGGTCGGCGCGCCGGACGTGCCCGACCATGTCACGCTCTGGGGCCTGCGGCTGGCGATCTGCCAGCCCTTCGACCAATACGCCAATGTCCGCCCGACGCGGGTCCTGCCCGGCATCACCTCGCCGCTGCGCCATGTCTCCGGCCCGGAGCTCGACTGGGTGATCGTGCGCGAGAACTCGGAAGGCGAATATGCCGGCGTCGGCGGCCGCGTTCACAAGGGCTTCCCCGAGGAGGTCGCCACCGACGTCTCGATGATGACGCGCCACGGCGTCGCCCGCATCATCCGCTACGCCTTCAGGCTGGCGCAGTCGCGGCCGCGCAAGCTGCTCACCGTCGTCACCAAGTCGAACGCCCAGCGCCATGCCATGGTGATGTGGGACGAGATCGCCGCCGAGGTCGCGACCGAGTTTCCGGATGTCGCCTGGGACAAGATGCTGGTCGACGCCATGACCATGCGCATGGTGATCAAGCCCAGCAGCCTCGACACCATCGTCGCGACCAATCTCCATGCCGACATCCTGTCGGACCTCGCCGCCGCGCTGGCCGGATCGCTCGGCATCGCGCCGACGGCCAATCTCAACCCCGAACGCGCTTTCCCCTCGATGTTCGAGCCGATCCACGGCTCGGCCTTCGACATCGCGGGCAAGGGCATCGCCAACCCGATCGGCACCTTCTGGACGGCGACGATGATGCTCGATCATCTCGGCGAGGCCGCCGCTTCGGCCCGGTTGATGCGGGCGATCGAGCGCGTGACGGCCGACCCGGCCTTCCACACGCCCGATCTCGGCGGCAAGGCGACGACGCGGGCTGTCACGGACGCGGTCATCGCCGCGATCGCCGGCGACAACGCCTGAGCCGTCAACGCCATCGTGACCCTGCCGGGCGACCGGCGCTGCTGACAACCGGGCTCCCGCTCCCCATATCCTGCGCGAACGGATGAGACCGAAACGCGCGAAAGGGAGAGCGGGAATGGGACTGATGAGCATGTTCGGCGGCAGCCAGGCGCCCCGGGAGCACTTCCCCTACGAACTGTCCGACGACGAGTGGCGCGCCAAGCTGACGCCCGAGCAGTACCATGTGCTGCGCGGCCACGGCACGGAGCGCCCCGGCTCCTGCGCGCTGAACTATGAGAAGCGCCCCGGCACCTTCTCCTGCGCCGGCTGCGACCAGCCGCTCTTCCG
This sequence comes from Allobosea massiliensis, assembly GCF_042655245.1. Taxonomy (NCBI): domain Bacteria; kingdom Pseudomonadati; phylum Pseudomonadota; class Alphaproteobacteria; order Hyphomicrobiales; family Alloboseaceae; genus Allobosea; species Allobosea massiliensis. The sequence continues at coordinate 17,845 of NZ_JBHSLU010000003.1, forward strand.
CAACCTCACAAAATTCGAGAGCGGCACCGGCTGGCCGAGCTTCAACGAGCCGCTGGAGGGCGCCGTCGGAACGACGGAGGATCGCAAGTTCGGCATGATCCGCACCGAGGTCCATTGCGCCAATTGCGGCGGCCATCTCGGCCATGTCTTTCCGGACGGCCCACCGCCGACGGGCTTGCGTTACTGCATCAACGGCGTCGCGATGAACTTCGAGCCCGCCGCGTGACAGCCCAGCAGGGCGCGGCCCATGCCGCGCCCTATTGCGGGATTTCGACCCAGTAGACGGCGCGGTTGGCAGGGATACCCGCATGCAGGCAGACCACCCGGGCGCGGCGCTTGCCGCCCGCATCCTCGACGGCGGCGAAGGCGATGTATTCGGTCGCGACCTGCTGCCCGCCGATTGTTTTGTCGAAGCGGTTCTCGATCAGGCTGTCGCCGCGCTCGATCCGCACCGATTTCAGCGTGCCGCCGTCGCGCTTCGACTCGGCCAGAGCGAAGCGCTCGCAATCGGCCAGCGGATCGGGGACGGGGCGCGTCTGGGCGCCGGCTGCCAGCGGAGTGGCGAAAAGGACAAGCGCGGCGAGGCGCAGCAGGGTGGTCTCGGGACGGCTCATGGGATCCTCGTTTGAGCTGACGCTGACGATGCCGCAGGCAGGCTCCTGCGCCAAGCCGAGGCACGACGGCCGAATGTCGCGGCACGAGGGCGCAATCGCGCCGGCCTGCCCCTATATTGACCGTGAACGAATCACGCACGAGCAGCGCCGATCTTGTCAGACCACAGCATCACCTCCGCCCCCCTGCCCCGCCCCGGCGGCCTCGCCGCGCGCGCGCAGGCCGCGCCCGCGGCCGGCTATCTCAGCGGGCTGAACCCGGAGCAGCGCCAGGCGGTCGAGGCCACCGACGGCCCCGTGTTGGTGCTGGCCGGTGCCGGCACCGGCAAGACCCGCGTGCTCACCACCCGCATCGCCCATCTGATCGCGACCAACCGCGCCTTTCCCTCGCAGATCCTCTCGGTGACCTTCACCAACAAGGCCGCGCGCGAGATGAAGGAGCGCATCGGGCATCTCGTCGGTGCGGTCGCCGAGGGCATGCCCTGGCTGGGCACCTTCCACTCGATCTCGGCCAGGATCCTGCGCCGCCACGCCGAACTGCTCGATCTGCGCAGCGATTTCACCATCCTCGACACCGACGACCAGATCCGCCTGATGAAGCAGGTGATCCAGGCCGAGGGGATCGACGAGAAGCGCTGGCCGGCGCGCATGCTGTCCGGATTCATCGACAGCTGGAAGAACCGCGGGCTGGCTCCGAAGGATGTCGCGCCGGGCGAGGCGGCCGTCTTCGCCAACGGCAAGGGCGGCACGCTCTACGCCGCCTATCAGGACCGGCTGAAGACGCTGAACGCGGTCGATTTCGGCGATCTGCTGCTCCACTGCCTGACGCTGTTCCGCGAACATGCCGACGTGCTCGCAACCTATCACGAGCGCTTCCGCTACATCCTCGTCGACGAGTATCAGGACACCAACACGGCGCAGTATCTCTGGCTGAGGCTGCTGGCCCAGGGGCGGCGCAACATCGCCTGCGTCGGCGACGACGACCAGTCGATCTATGGCTGGCGTGGCGCCGAGGTCGACAACATCCTGCGCTTCGAGCACGATTTTCCAGGCGCCACCGTGATCCGGCTCGAGCGCAACTACCGCTCGACCGGCCATATCCTCGCCACCGCCGCGAAGCTGATCGCCCGCAATGAGAGCCGGCTGGGCAAGACGCTGCGCACCGAGGACGAACTCGGCGAGAAGGTCACCATCACCGGCGCCTGGGACAGCCAGGAAGAGGCGCGGCTGATCACCGACGAGATCGAGGCGATGCAGCTGAAAGGCGAGAACCTCGCCGAGATCGCCGTGCTGGTGCGCATCTCCGCCCAGATGCGCGAGCTGGAGGAGCGCTTCGTCCAGACCGGCGTGCCCTATCGCGTCATCGGTGGCCCTCGCTTCTATGAGCGCGCCGAGATCCGCGACGCCATGGCCTATCTGCGCTGCGTCGTCTCGCCCACCGACGATCTCGCCTTCGAGCGCATCGTCAACGTGCCCAAGCGCGGCCTGGGCGACGCCACCATCCAGATCCTGCACAACCACGCCCGCGCCACCGGGTTCTCCCTGTTGCAGTCGGCCCGCGCCATCGTCGAGAGCGACGAGCTCAAGCCCAAGGCCCGCACGAGCTTGCGCGAACTGGTCGAGGCCTTCGGCCGCTGGTCGCAGCGCGCCGAGCACATGCCCCAGGGCGAACTTGCCGAACTCGTGCTGGAGGAGAGCGGCTACACCGAGATGTGGCAGAAGGACCGCTCGGCCGACGCCGCAGGCCGGCTCGAGAACCTGAAGGAGCTGGTGCGCTCGCTCGACGAGTTCCCCGACCTGCCGGCCTTCCTCGAACATGTCTCGCTGGTGATGGACGCCGACAGCGGCGACAGCGCCGAACGCGTCTCGATCATGACGCTCCACGGCGCCAAGGGGCTCGAATTCGACACCGTCTTCCTGCCCGGCTGGGAGGAAGGGCTCTTCCCCAACCAACGCGCGCTGGACGAGAGCGGCCGCGCCGGGCTGGAAGAAGAGCGCCGGCTCGCCCATGTCGGCCTGACGCGGGCGCGCAAGCGGCTGAAGCTGTACTTCGCCTCGAACCGCCGCATCCACGGCCTCTGGCAGTCGAGCCTGCCCTCGCGCTTCATCGACGAGCTGCCTGAGGAGCATGTCGAGGTCGTGCAGGCGGCGACCAATTACAGCCAGGGCGGCTATGGTGCTTCGCGCTTCGACCGGATGGAGAGCTTCGGCTCCTCCTACAACACGCCCGGCTGGCAGCGTGCCCAGGAGAACAAGGCCCGCGGCGGCGGCTCAGGCTTCTCGGAGAACGGCAGCGGCTTCGGCGGCAACGGCTTCGGTAATGGCCGCCAGCGCGGCCCGCTCCTGATCGAGGGCGAACTCACCGCCAAATCCTCGGGAACATCGGCCTTCGACACCGGCGCACGCGTCTTCCACGTCAAATTCGGCCCCGGCTCGGTGGCCTCCGTCGACGGCAACAAGCTGACGGTGGATTTCGATAAGGCCGGGCGGAAGATGGTGCTGGACAGCTTTGTTCAGAAGGCGGGGTGAGGCGCGGCCGAGGACGACGGCTTCTCTGTCCTTCACCCCTCCCTCGCCCGAAACGCCGCCCGCGCCGCCTCGACCTGAGCGTGATAGGTCTCCGCCCAGACCCAGACGCCGCAGAAGGCCGCCGTCAGTTCACGGCCGATCTCCGTCATCGTGTAGTCGACATGCGGCGGGATCACCGGGTGGACCTTGCGGGTGATTAGCCCGTCGCATTCCATCTGCCGCAGCGTCTTGGTCAGCATCTTCTGGCTGATGCCGCCAACGATGCGGCCGAGCTGGCGGAAGCGCAGTGTGCCATGCTCCTCCAGCGCCTCCAGGATCAGCATGGTCCATTTATCGGCGACCTGACCGATCACGTCCCGCACCAGCGCCTCGACCTGCGGACTGACCTCCGGATGGATCAGCCGGCCCTGCTCGCGCATCGCCTCCACGGCTTCGCGGATCATCTGCATGCGACGCTTTCCTTTGGGTGCCTATGGCACTTTCAGGTGCCTTCTTTCGATTAGAGAGCATCGGCCCTAGCTGTGTCGGACGCAACCGAGAAAGGGCCTTGCGATGAACATCACCGGAAACTCCATCCTCATCACCGGCGGCGGCAGCGGCATCGGCCGCGCCCTGGCCGAAGCACTGCATGCGAAAGGCAACAGCGTCGTCATCGCCGGCCGCCGCGAGCGCGTGCTCGACGACGTCACCCAGGCCAATCCCGGCATGGCATCGATGGTGCTCGACATTCAGGACAAGGCCGACATCGCAGCCTTCGCCCGTGAGGCCGTCACGCGCTTCCCCGCGCTGAACGTCATCGTCAACAATGCCGGCATCATGCGGCCGGAAACGCAGATCGACCTCGCCATCGCCGAGGAGACGATCGCGACCAATCTGCTCGGCCCGATCCAGCTGACGGCGGCACTGCTGCCGCATTTGCTGGCACAGCCACGCGCCACCGTCGTCACCGTCTCCTCGGGCCTCGCCTTCGTGCCGCTCGCCGCGACCCCGACGTATTCCGCCACCAAGGCCGCAATCCATTCCTGGTCGATGGCACTGCGCCATCAGCTTAAGGACACCTCGGTCGAGGTCGTCGAGATCGCGCCGCCTTACGTCCAGACCGAGTTGCTCGGTCCGCAGCAGGCGACCGACCCCGACGCCATGCCGCTGGCCGATTTCACCGCCGAGGTGATGGCGCTTCTCGAAGCCGCGCCGGCGGATGGCGAGATCATCGTCGAGCGCTGCAAGCCTCTGCGCTTCGCGGAGCGTAACGGGCAGACGCAGACCCTGTTCAGCGCCCTTGCCGCGCGCGACCACTGAAGGCACAGGAGGCCTTCGGGACGCGCATGACAACTGCGTCCACGCCTGCTATCCCGCCGCCATGCGCGAAGGCCTCCTCCCCTCCACGGTCGCGACCGTCCTCGAACTCTCGACCAGCGGCGAGAAGGCGCGCGCGCTGACCGAGCTGCTCGGCGAGGTCTTCGACCCCACCGAAACGGCGATCTCGGCCTTCGAGATCGAGACCGGCGTCACCACGCTGTCGCTCAATGCGCCCTGGAAGGTCGAGATCTATTTCGCGACGCATCCCGATGAGGCGGCCGTGCGCGATCTGCTGCGGCCGATCGTCGGCGCCACCATCGACGCGACGCCCTTCGAGACGGTGAACCAGCAGGACTGGGTCGCCGCCAGCCTGGACGGGCTGAAGCCCGTCCGCGCCGGCCGCGTCCTCGTCCATGGCGATCATGACCGCGACGCGGTGCGGATCAACGATGTCGGCATCGAGATCCCTGCGGCGCTCGCCTTCGGCACCGGCCATCACGGCACCACGGCCGGCTGCCTGCTCGCCCTTGATGCCGAGTTGAAGCGCCGCCGCCCGCGAAACGCGATCGATGTCGGCACCGGCACCGGCATTCTCGCGCTCGCGCTCGCCAAGCAGACCAAGCGCAAGGTCGTCGCCGGCGATATCGACGCCATCGCGGTCGAGGTCGCGGCGCACAATGCCCGCGTCAACCACGCGCCGCATGCCCTCGATCTCTATGTCGCGCCGGGCCTGCGCCACGCCAAGGCGAACCGGCCGCGCCATTTCGACCTGGTCTTCGCCAATATTCTGGCCGGCCCGCTCAAGAAGCTCGCTCCGTCGCTCGCGCGCGTGCTGTCGGATGACGGCACGGTGATCCTGTCTGGCCTGCTCGAGATGGATGTCGCCGGCATCGTCTCGACCTACCGGCACCAGGGGCTTTATCTCGCCCGCCGGTCGCTGCGCGAGGGCTGGGCGACGCTGGTCATGAAAAAAGGCGGCGCAGCCCCGAGGCCACGCCACCTTCGATAATCCGGAAAGCTATTCAGGCGCCTCCGCAAGGGGCGGCGTGATCCTTCGCCAGGCTGAGCCGAATGGCGCGGCGTTCGAGAACCGGAGCGGAGCGGACATATCGTCCGTGAGCACCGGAAGCGCAGAACGTCGCGTCAGGCGGCCAGCATCGCAAAGGATCGCGGATCAGAAGCCGATATGGCCGTACTTGGCTTCCGCCTCGGCCTGCATCGAGCGGGCGTCGTGCCAGACGGCGGAGGTGAACTTCACGGCGTCGACGATGCTCTCGTAGACATGCTTGATGATGGCGATCATGGTTTTCGTCCTTGGCGGGCGCCGCAAGGCGGCGCGGAATGGGAGGCTCCGGCGCGTCATGCGCCGGACGAAAGGCAAGGCTCAGCGGTTGAACGGCAGCGCTTCGTCGGTCGCCAGCGTCGTCGTCGGAATGCCGCCGAGCAGCATGCCGGACTCGTTGATGCGGAAGCTGTGGGCACGCAGTTCGCGAAGCGCCGAGCGGCGGCGGCTTTCGATCAGCGCGGCGTAGAGACGCGGCCAGAAGCCTGGACCTTCCGCGGCCTTCGCGGTCTTGGTGACCTCGGTGGCGGGCAGGACGGCGGTATCGTTCAGCACATAGGTCATGGGGATCCATCTCCTCAATCGAAACGAAGGACAGTCCCGGTCGCTTCCTCGTTCTCTTATGCGACCAAAGTGGTACGTCTTCGCACTTGCGAAAAGAGGACTTCGCAGATGCGAGATATGCATTTGACGCATGGGCGGGACAGGATTTCGTTAACCTGTCACGATTCCGCATAGCGAAGGGGCAGACGCCTGTTTTTCAGGCGGCGGTTTCAAGGGGCACGACAGGGCGCCCAACGCCATTTCGACTCGCCATCGCCGCCGGCAGCCGCGACGATGGCGCCATTGCCAACCGGACCCCGCCGATGCCCGAATCGCCTGCCCTGCCGACCTGCCGCTTCCAGAGCTTCTCCGAGCCGACCGACCCGTCCCAGGTGGCGCCGCGCATCGCCGCGCTGCGGCAGGAACTCGCGAGACAGGGGCTCGCCGGCTTCATCGTGCCGCGCGCCGACGAGCATCAGGGCGAATATGTCCCCGCCCATATGGCCCGCCTCGCCTGGCTGACCGGCTTCACCGGCTCCGCCGGCAACGCCGTTATCCTCGCCGACCGGGCCGCGCTGATCGTCGATGGCCGCTACACCATCCAGTCCCAGGAGCAGACCGACACTGCCATCGTCACGCCGACGCGGATGGAAGAGATGCCGCTCGACCGCTGGATCGAGGCAAACCTGCCGGCCGGCGGGCGGCTGGGCTACGATCCCTGGCTGCACACGGTCGACGGCGTCGCCAAGCTGGACAAGGCGGCGGCGGCCGCCGGCGGCACGCTCGTGGCGGTGGCGCAGAACCCGGTCGATGCGATCTGGCGCCACAGGCCGGTGCCCCCCGCCGCGCCCGTGAAGGCCCATCGCGGCGACTTCGCGGGAGAGGACGCAGCCGGCAAGCTCGGCCGCATCCAGGAGGCGCTGACCAAGGCGAAGGTCGATGCGCTCGTCGTCTCGGACCCGCACGCGCTGGCCTGGACCTTCAACATCCGCGGCGGCGATGTCGAGCACACGCCGCTGCCCCTCGGCTACGCCATCGTGCCGCGCGAGGGCCGTCCCACCGTTTTCCTCGCGCCGGAGAAGATCACCAACGAGGCCGGAGACGCGATCGGCGCCGTCGGCGAGATCGCGCCGCCGAGCGCCCTGACGACACAGCTCAAGGCGCTGGGCGCGGCCGGAGCAAAGGTGAGGCTCGACGCGACGACCGCCGCTTCAGCGCTCGCGACCCTGATCCGCGACGCCGGCGGCACGCCCGATGCGGGCACGGACCCGATCGCCCTGATGAAGGCGCGCAAGAACAACGCCGAACTCGCCGGCGCCCGTGTCGCCCATCTGCGTGACGGCGCGGCGATGGTGCGCTTCCTCTCCTGGCTGGCGCGCGAGGCGCCCAAGGGTGGGCTGACCGAGATCGACGCGGTCGCGGCACTCGAGGCCGAGCGGCTGAAGACCGGGCTGCTCAAGGACGTCTCCTTCACCACCATCGCCGGCGCCGGCCCTAATGCGGCCCTGCCGCATTACCGCGTCACGGAGGCAAGCAACCGGGCGATCGAGCCCGGCATCCTGCTGGTCGATTCCGGCGGCCAGTACGAGGACGGCACCACCGACATTACGCGCACCATAGCGATCGGCGAGCCGAGCGCCGAGATGCGGGACCGCTACACCCGCGTGCTCAAGGGCCACATCGCCATTTCGCGCGCAGTTTTCGTCAAGGGCACCTCGGGCGCCCAGCTCGATGCGCTGGCGCGGCTGCCGCTCTGGCAGGCGGGGTTCGATTTCGACCACGGCACCGGCCATGGCGTCGGCAGCTATCTCTCGGTGCATGAGGGGCCGCAGCGCATCTCCAAGCTCGGCACCACGCCGCTGGAGCCCGGCATGATCCTCTCCAACGAGCCCGGCTACTACAAGGAAGGCCATTACGGCATCCGCATCGAGAACCTGATCGTCGTCGAGGAGCGGATCATTCCGGGCGGCGAGCGCACCATCTACGGCTTCGAGACCATCACCTGGTGCCCGTATGAGCGCGCGCTGATCGACCGCGCCTTGCTGGACGAAGGCGAGATCGCCTGGATCGACGCCTATCACGCTCAGGTCTGGAACAAGCTCGCGGGTCTGGTCGAGGGCGAGGCGAAGGCATGGCTGGAGAGCGCCTGCCTTCCGCTTTGAGAGAAGATCGGAATTGACACAACCTAAGGTAGCATTATCGTCTCTGCCATTCTCAGGCGGGGGCGACCATGACCAGGCATTTTCTCTCGATCGCATGCGGACTTCTGGCGGCCGGTTGTGCGACCTCGCCGCCGGGCTCTGTCTCCCCGGACATCGGAGGGCGTGAACTTCGGCCCGCGCGCGCCGGCATCAATGTCGGCTCGCTCTATTTCGCCCGCGAGCAGGCGACGGAGGACCGGTCCCGTCCCGTCAATCTGGAGCGTCTCTGCGAGGTCAATCTGGAGCGCTACGCCGTGCTGCCGGTCGATGCCAGGCAGTCGGACCTCGATCTCAGCTTCAAGCTCGAGGCCAGCGGCGCCGTCAGCGGCATCAAGAACATCTTCGTCAATCTCGGCCTCGGCGGCAACTTCAGCGATCATTTCGAATACAAGCTGACCAATGTCGTCGATCGCAGCATCACCTATCAGGAAGCGCAGACCCTCTTCACCGACCGGGCCTTCAAACGCGACTGCAGCCATTGGCGCAAAAACATCTCGCGCGAGAACTGGGCCCGCTACCAGATCCTGTCGATCAAGACCGGCGACATCGTGCTGCGGCGGAAGGCGGATAGCGGCGCCTCCGCCGACATCAAGGCCAAGATCGCCGTCGCGGAGCCTCAGCTCAAGGCCGCCCTCTCGCGCAGCTACAACCTGGCAGTGAGTGGTCAGGGCATGGTGATCGCGGTCAACCCGATCATCCGCGAGTAAGTCAGGCGAGCGCCCGCAACGCCACCACCGCCGCGACACCGACAACGACCACGCCGAGCAGCGGCAACCGCGTCGCGGCGAGCGCGGCGAGCAGCGCGGCGGCCGTCTCCGGCCAGCCTGTGGCGAGCGCGCTCGGCGCGATGACGGCGACGAGGACGGCCGGCGGGATCGCGTCGAAAGCCGCCTGGGCGCGCGGCGAGAGCTGAAGCCGGCCGGCGAGCGCGAGCCCGGCGAGGCGGGTCGCATAGGTCGCGAGCGCCATGCCGAGAATGGCGAGGAGGTTGTGCGGGTCGAGCGTCACGGGCGAGCCTCCGGCACGGGCTCGACCTCCCCGGCCGCGAGCCAGGCGGCGGCGAGCCCGCAGAGCGCGCCCGCCAGCACATGCCAGGGCGGCCCGATCAGCCGGTAGGTGAGGGCCGAGGCGAGGCCGGCCGCCGCCACGGTCCAGAATGTCACCCGCCCCTTCCAGAAGGCGGCGACCAGCGCGATGAACAGCGCGGTGAAGGCGAAATCCGCCCCGAAGCGGCGCGGATCGCCCAGCGCGGCACCGACCAGGGCGCCGAGCGTCGAGGTCGCGCACCAGCAGACTACGAAGGGCACGAGCATGCCGAACCAGTAGGCCGGCGTCAGCGCGTGGCTGCGCGCCCGCGTCTCGGCCAGCGCCCAGTTCTCGTCGGCCATGTAGTAGAGTCCAATCGCGGTCTGAGCGCGCGAGAAGCCTGCGAGCTTCGGCGCGAGAGAAGCGCTCATCAGCACATGGCGGGCATTGATCAGCAGCGTCGAGAAGACGATCGCACCGATCGGCGCCGGCGTCGCCCAGAGTTCCACGGCCGCGAACTGCGCCCCGCCGGCGAAGACGAGCGCGCCCATCGCGAACGTCTCCAGCGGAGACAGGCCCTTTCCGGCCGCGAGCGCCCCGAACAGCAGCGCGATCGGCACCGCCGCGAGCAGAGCGGGCGCGATGTCGCGCAGGCCCCGCAGGGCATCGTCTCGCGTGGAGGACATGGAGGAAGCCTTCAGGAGAGATGGGCGGCGCGGAAGGCGCCGGGCGTGACGCCGAGCCGGGCCTTGAAGGCGCGGGTGAGATGGGCCTGATCGCAGAACCCGGTGGCGGCCGCGACCGCGCCCGGCGCCTCGCCCCGCCGCAGCCGCTCGCGCGCCCGCCTGACGCGGACATCGACGAGGAAGGCATGCGGCGTCAACCCGGTCTCGGCCCGGAAGGCGCGGATGAGATGATGCCGCGGCAGGCCGACCGCGGCGCCGATCTCGGCCAGCGAGAGGTCCTCGTCGTGGCGGGCCTCGATCAGCGCCCGTGCACGGTCGACCGGGCCGGGCTCGCGCCCGACGGAGCGCGGGCCGAGATCGGCATGGCGCGCGAGCATCGCGGCAAAGGCCCGCAGCAGCGCCTCCTCGCCGGCCAGCGCATCCGCCCCCTCCTCCAGCAGGCGATGGGCCGCGGCAAACTGCGCCGCCCCTTCCGGATCATGCACGACCGGTTTGCGGAAGAAGGGCGTTCCGACGCTCTCGCGCCCGGTCAGCGAAGCCGCCAGCTCCTGCATCAGATCGAGGCCGGGATAGCTCATCCGGTAGCGATAGCCGCCCTCGCTCGGCGCCCCGTCATGGACGTCGAGCGGCTGGTTCATCACGAGATCGCCGGGGCCGGCATAGAGCTTCCGGCCGCGCGCATGCCAGACCTCGCATCCGCTCAGGATGGTCCCGATCGCATAGGTGTCGTGGGCATGGGGCGCATAGGCATGGGTGCGGAAGGTCGCCGCCAGGAACTCCAGCCCGTCGAAGCGGCGGGCGGCGAAGAGATGCGCCCGCTCGCCCGCCTTCAGCGGCGTCTCGGCCAGCGCCTGTTCCTGCGTGATCAGATCCATGGCGCGAGGTTAAACCCGATCGCGCCGGGAGCGTCTTGAAGAAAAGTGATCGCGCGCATCAGCCTGGGCGATCGGCCGGACGGGCCAACGACGAAGGCCTCAGCCCCCGACGAGATCGAACCAGCCGGCCTCGTCGATCACCTGAACGCCGTGCTTCTGCGCATCCTTCAGTTTCGAGCCCGCGCCCGGCCCCGCCACCAGCAGGTCGGTCTTGGAGGACACCGAGCCCGCGACCTTCGCCCCGAGGCGTTCCGCCATCGCCTTGGCTTCGTCGCGCGTCATCCGCTCGAGCGCGCCGGTGAAGACCACGATCTTGCCGGCGACAGGGCTGGCGGACGCCACCGCCTCCAGCGGCTGCGGCGTCACCTGCGCCAGAAGCCGGTCGAGCAGTTCCTCATTATGCGGCTCTCCGAAGAAGTCGGTCAGCGCCTCGACCACGGTGGGCCCGACACCGTCGATCGCGTCGAGTTCCTGCCGCTCGGGCGAGGCCGGGTCGGCCGCCGCCAGCCCCGCCGCCCGCAGCGCCTCGAAGGAGCCGTAGTGACGCGCCAGCAGGCGGGCATTGGTTTCGCCGATATGGCGGATGCCGAGCCCGAAGATGAAGCGGTTGAGCGGTGGCGTCCGGCGCTCCTCGATCGCGGCGAAGAGCTTGGCCACGCTCTGGGCGCCGAAGCCCTCCTTGTCCTTCAGCTTCTTGAGATTGGCGCCGTCGCGCGCGGCGAGCGTGAAGATGTCGGCCGGCTCCTTTACCGGCAGGTCGGGATCGCCGTGGAAGAACTCGATCTGCTTGTCGCCGAGCCCGTCGATGTCGAGTGCGTCGCGCGAGACGAAATGCTTCAGCCGCTCGACCGCCTGCGCCGGGCAGATCAGCCCGCCGGTGCAGCGGCGCACCGCATCCTCTTTGCCGGAGCGCGGATTGATCTCCCGCGTCGCATGGCTGCCGCAGGCGGGGCACAGCGTCGGGAACGCATAAGGCTTCGCATCCGCCGGTCGCTTGCTCAGATCGACCGCCGCCACGCGCGGGATGACGTCGCCGGCGCGCTTGACCGTCACCGTGTCGCCGACGCGGATGTCGGGTGGCTCGCCGTCGCGGATGCGCTCGCCCTTGGAATCGTAGCCGCGGATGTAATCCTCGTTGTGCAGCGTCGCATTGGTGACGACGACGCCGCCGACCGTCACGGGGCACAGCCGCGCCACCGGCGAGAGCGCCCCGGTGCGGCCGACCTGGATCTCGATCGCCTCCAGGACGGTCGTCGCGAGTTCGGCCGGGAACTTGTGCGCGATCGCCCAGCGCGGCGCCCGCGAGACGAAGCCGAGTCGCGCCTGAAGCGCGAGTTCGTCGACCTTGTAGACCACGCCGTCGATATCGTAGCCGAGCGTGGCGCGCTGGCTCTCGATCAGCCGGTAATGCGCGATCAGGTCCTCGACGCTCTCGCAGCGCTTCATCAGCGGGTTGGTGCGGAAGCCCCAGCGCCCGAACGCCTGAACGACGCCCGATTGGGTGGGCGCCGGCAGCTCCGGCATCTCGCCCCAGGCATAGGCGAAGAAGCGCAGCGGCCGCGAGGCGGTGATTGTGGCGTCGAGCTGGCGCAGCGAACCCGCCGCCGCATTGCGCGGGTTGGCGAATTCGGGCAGCCCCTTCTCGCGCTGGCGCTCGTTGATCCCCGCGAAATCGGCATGGCCCAGATAGACCTCGCCGCGCACCTCGGCGACGGCCGGCACATCCGGCCCGGCCAGTGTCTGCGGGATCTCGGCAATGGTGCGGGCGTTGACCGTGACGTCCTCGCCCTCCTCGCCATCGCCGCGCGTCGCGGCGTGGACGAGCGCACCCTTCTCATAACGCAGCGACAGCGACAGCCCGTCGATCTTGGGCTCGGCGGTGAAGGCGATCGGCTCCTCGTCCCTGCGGCCGAGGAAGCGGTGCACCCGCTGCACGAACTCGGCCACCGCCTCGTCGGTGAAGGCGTTGTCCAGCGAGAGCATCGGCACGCGATGGCGGATCTTGGCGAATTTGCCCGACGCCTTGGCGCCGACCTTGGCGCTGACCGTGGACGCCGCCTTCAGCGCCGGGAACGCCGCCTCGATCGCCACCAGCCTTCGCCGCAGCGCATCATAGGAGGCGTCGTCCATCTCCGGCGCGTCGTTCTGGTGATAGGCGATGTCGGCGGCCTCCACCGCCTCGGCCAGCCGCTTGTGCTCGGCCCGGGCCTGGCGGGAGGTCAATTGCTCGACGGGGATCTCTGCGGGCTCGTTCATGCGCTCTCATTAGGCGAGAAGCCCGCGTCGAAAAAGGGCAGCAGTGCTACCCCTCGCCTCATCCCGCTTTCGTGTTCCCGCCCCCTGCGACAACGCGTCCGTTCTGCGCTATCCTGAAATCGCTGGGAATTGGAAGCTCGACGCCTATCGGCCGTTGACCCAAGGATCGCGTCAAAGGGCTGCAAGGCGAACCGGGCCGCAACCGGGAGACACGCCATGGCCAATCTCGACGTCCATCTGCACAGCGTTCCGCGGGAGGATGCCCCCGCCCTGCCGCGCGTCAACACGATCACCACCGCCGATTTGCGCCACGCCCTGCGTCTCGGCTGGGAGGATTTCAAGGCGCAGCCGAGCCACCTCGCCTTCGTCGCGCTGATGTACCCCGTCATCGGCGTGCTGCTGGCGCAGGCGACGGTGAGCTTCAACATCTTCCCGCTGCTGTTTCCGCTGCTCGGCGGCTTCGCCCTGCTCGGGCCCTTTGCCGCGATCGCGCTCTACGAGATCAGCCGGCGGCGCGAGCGCCAGCTCGATTCGAGCTGGGAACACGCCTTCGCCCTGCTGCGCTCGCCGGCGATCGGCCAGATCCTGCTTCTCGGCGCGATGCTGACCGGGCTCTTCATCGCCTGGCTGGGCTGCGCCTGGTTGATCTACCAGGGGCTGCTCGGCCTGCCCGCCGACGTCTCGACCTGGGACTTCCTGCGCGCCGTTTTCACGACCTTCGACGGCTGGACGATGATCGTGGTCGGCAATTCGGTCGGGCTGCTCTTCGCGATCGTCGCCTTCTCGATCTCGGTGGTCTCCTTCCCGCACATCATCGACCGTCGGGTGGATGTCGCGACAGCAGTGCGGACCTCGATCGCCGCGGTCGAGCGCAATCCGCGCGTGATGATGATCTGGGGTCTGATGGTGACCGGCCTGCTCGTGCTCGGCTGCCTGCCGCTGCTCGTCGGACTGATCGTGGTCATGCCCGTGCTCGGCCATGCGAGCTGGCATCTCTACCGCAAGGTCGTCGACGGCTGAGGCGATGCAAGCCCCCTGTGGGCAGGGAACTTTCGCGCAAAAGCGCGGTTTCCTGCCCATCATCGACCAGAGCGGCAGGGCCAGGCCCAGCCGCGACAGCGGGGGCTTCGTCCATGCACAGCATCATCTACATCGTCGGCCTGATCGTCGTCGTCTTGGCCATCCTGTCCTTCCTCGGCCTGCGCTGAGGCAGTCAGGAGGCGCCGGGCGCGCCGGCGCCGGCCGCCTCAGCGCGGCTTCTTGCCCTTGAAGGGCGCCTTGCCCGCAAAGGACTTGCCCGCAAAGGACTTGCCGGCCCCCGACTTACCGGCGCCGAAAGGCTTCGGCGCATAGGGCTTCTTCTCGCCAGAGGGCTTGTCGCCGGCCGGCTTGTCGAGGCGCGGCTTCGGGCCGCCGCGGAACGACACGTTCGGGTCCGCCAGCGCCTCGCGGTCGCTGCGCACCGGATCATAGGCCTTTCCCGCACCGAAGGGCTTCGACTTGCCCTCATAGGCCTTCTTCTTGCCCTCATAGGGCTTCTTCTCGCCGCCCTCGTAAGGCTTGGCTTCGGGCCGGGCCTCGTAGGGCTTCGGCTCATAGGCCTTCTTGGCGTAGGGCTTCCGGTCGCCGCCCTCATAGGGCTTCTTCTCGTAAGGCTTCTTGTCGTAGGGCTTCTTCTCATAGGCCCGGGCCGGACGCGCCTCGCCGTCGCGCTCGGGCTTGTTATAGGGCGCAGGCGCGTGGCTCGCCTTCTCGGCGAAGGGCTTGGCCGGGCGGCGCTCCTCCTCGCCGGTCACCGGCTCGATCGCGATCTTGTCGCGGTCGACGGCCTTCGCCAGCTCGTAGAAGCGCTCGGCGACATCGGCATCGATCTCGACCTTGGTCTCCTTGTCGAAGATGCGGATCGCGCCGACCTCGTCGCGGGTGATCTTGCCGCGGCGGCACAGCATCGGCAGCAGCTGGCGCGGGTCGGCGCCATCCTTGCGGCCCACGCTGAGGCGGAACCAGACCGTGTCACCACGCGGGCCGGCCTTGCGGGGACCGTCCGCCCGGGGGCTGCCCTCGCGGTGCTCGCCGAAGCGCGCGCCTTCGCGCGGCGCGTAATCCTCGCGCGCCCGGGCGGGACGGCGCTCGTCGCGCGCATAATTCGGGTCGCCGACCTCTTCCGAAGCCGGCAGGCGCGCGCGATAGATCCGCACCAGCGCGGCCGCAATCTCGTTGGCCGTGCGGCCGGCCAGCAGCGCCTCGACCATCGCGGCATCGACCTCGCCGGGCTCGCCGGTCAGGATCGGGTCGCTCAGAAGCCGCTCCTGGTCGAGCGCACGGATTTCGTCCTGCGTCGGCGGGCCGGCCCAGACGGCCTCGACCTTGGCCTCGGCCAGCAGCATCTCTGCCTTGCGGCGGCGCGACGGCGGCACCAGCAGCACGCTGGTGCCCTTCTTGCCGGCGCGACCGGTGCGGCCGGAGCGATGCTGCATCACCTCCGGATCGTTGGGCAGTTCGGCATGGATCACCAGCGTCAGGCCCGGCAGGTCGATGCCGCGCGCGGCGACGTCGGTCGCCACGCAGACGCGCGCCCGGCCGTCGCGCAGCGCCTGCAGCGCCGAATTGCGCTCGCTCTGCGAGAGTTCGCCCGAGAGCGCCACGGCCGAGAAACCGCGCTCCAGCAGGATCGCCTCGAGATGGCGCACCGCGTTGCGGGTGTTGCAGAACACCAGCGAGCAAGGCGAATCGTGGAAGCGCAGCAGGTTGACGACCGCGAGCTCGGCTTCCTTCGGATAGCAGCGGATGGCGCGATACTCGATGTCGGCATGGCCGCCGGGCGTGCCCGCGACCTCGATGCGCAGCGCATCGTTCTGGTAGCTCTTGGCGAGTTGGATGATCGCCTTGGGCAGCGTCGCCGAGAACAGCAGGCTGCGGCGCTCGGCCGGCGCCGTCTTCAGGATGAATTCGAGATCGTCGCGGAAGCCGAGATCGAGCATCTCGTCGGCCTCGTCGAGCACGACGGCCTTAAGCGCCGAAACGTCGAGGCGATGGCGCTCGATATGGTCGCGCAGACGGCCCGGCGTGCCGACGACGACATGGGCACCTTCATCCAGCAGGGCGGCCTCGCGGCGCGGGTCCATGCCGCCGACGCAGGCGATGATGCGGGCATTGGCGTGCTTGTAGAGCCAGGCGAGCTCGCGCTGGACCTGCAGCGCCAGTTCGCGCGTCGGCGCGATGATCAGGGCGAGCGGCTGGCCGGCCCGGCCGAAGGCTTCCGCCTCGCCGAGCAGCGTCGCGCCGATGGCGAGGCCATAGGCGACGGTCTTGCCGGAGCCCGTCTGCGACGAGACGAGCAGGTCGCGGCCGGCGGCCGCCTCCTCCAGCACGGCGCTCTGCACCGGCGTGGGTTCGGAATAATTGCGTTCGGCGAGCGCGCGCGCGAGCGGCGCACTCGAGGTCAGGAAGGACATGGGACAGAGGGCCTAGGGTTACGGCGCGGAATCGGAATGACGGCGCAGGATGTCGGCGACGGGCGCGAGGCGCAGCCATCGATTGCGGGGCTCATAGCGCAAAAGCCGACGGAAAGAAACCGTGATGGCAGTTGAGGGCGAATGCGCCCGCTCCCCTCACCCGAACCGTCCTTCCGGGCGAGCGGAGCGAAGACCCGCAAGGACGGCGCGGATGAAGTGAGGGCAGCACCCTTGACGACTCAGGTCCCGTCGCGCCATCCCGCCGCCGCTTGCGGGGAGAACGATGCGGATGCGGTGGGCGATCGTGGCGGGGGTGTTGGCGGCGAGCGCTCAGGCTCATGCCCAGGACGGCGCCCAGATGATGACGCTGGCCGAGGTCAGGCAGCGCCGCGCCGAACTCGCAGGGCTCTTCATTCGCGTCGAGAACGTCACCGTGTCCGGCTTCACCATCGCCCGCGGCGGCCTCGCCCGCGACGCCAGCGCCACGGTTCGCCTCGACGACACCGGCATGCCGCAGGACACCATCAGCTATCTCGAGCGCCATTGCACGAAGCCTGCCGCGGCCGCGGCGCCGGCCGGCGGCCGCGGCGCGCTGGAGTTCACGGTCGCCTCCGCACAGGGCACCTTCGCCATCAGCGACGCACAGTTCATCCCGCAGAACTGAGGCACATGGCGACCGTCCGGAGTCGCGCCTTGCCAAGGCGAGCCGCCGCGCGCTGTGATCGGGATCCCGCGGAACGGGGACGGCCTTCATGGATCAGCAGACGCGGCGCTTCGGCCTCTACGAGGTCTCGATTCTGCATGACGGCTTCTACGAGGCCCCCATCGACGTGCTGACACACGCCGCCGGCCCGGCCGCGCGCGACGGCGCCATCGCGGCCTGGGGCCGGCCGACCTTGCGGATCGTCGTCAACTGCTTCCTCCTGCGCGGCCCCGGCGGCATCACCCTCGTCGATGCGGGCACAGGCACGGCCTGGGGCGAGGCCTATGGCCATGCGCGGACCGCCCTCAAATCACTCGGCCTGACGCGCGAGAGCATCGATCGCGTCCTGATCACGCATCTCCATGGCGACCACGCGCTCGGCCTCTTCGATGGCGAGGCGGCCTATTTCCCCCATGCGCGCGTCCTCGTTCCGGCCACGGAGCTCAGCTTCTTCACGGACGCGGAGAAGCGCCTCAGCACGCCCGAGAACCGTCGCGGCGGCTTCGCCATCGCCGAGACGCTCCTGCGCCTCTACCCGGATCGCATCGACGCCATCGGAACCACCGGAGACGTCATTCCGAGGGTGACCTTGATCCCGCTGCCGGGCCATACCCACGGCCAGAGCGGCTATCTGATCGAGAATGGCGGGCGCGACCTACTTCTCTGGGGCGATGCGGTCCATCTGGAGACGTTGCAGGCAGCCGACCCCGAGGTTGGCCTCGTCTTCGATCTCGACGGCGCGGTCGCGGTCGCGACCCGTCGCGACATCCTCGGGCGGGCGGGCGACCATGGCTGGGTCGTCTCCGGCGGCCATGTCGACGGCTTCAAGACTGTGAGGCGTGTCGGCGACGTCTTCGAACTGGTGCCGGCCGCCTGAGCGGATTCAGCCCCGCACCCCGGCCGCCTCCAGCAGGCGCCCGGCGGCCGCCGGCTGCCGCGGCGCGCTGGAGTTCACGGCCGCCTCAGCGCAGGGCGCCTTCACCATCAGCGACGCGCAGTTCATTCCAGGGCGGTGAGTGGTTGCAGCCTACCGTCACGCAACGCATCCTTTGGCAAGGACGCCGATGAACCACTCATCTCACGAAATGTCCCAGCATAGGTACATAGCGACCAAGCTGCGACGACTGCCTGTATAGCTGCTCGCGATGGCTTGCGAGAAAAGGGATTCTCTTCTCGACCCCTCTCGTCACTGGCAAGCCAGTTAGTCCAACAAGGTTCAATGGCCATATCCCACCAGGAACCAATTCGATGGTGGCGGACCGGAAGCCGTAGCCGACGCCCAGAACGGCCCTGAAATCATCGATGTAATCGGGAGCGACACCCTGCGGAGGCGTGTCACGCCACCGGACACCGTAAACGATGGTTGCGCCTGCCGGATCGTTCAGATCGGGAAACGTCACGACGGTCGGGACCAGAACGCGATTCAACACGACCTCTCCAGTCAACGACTTGACCTCGTCCGGCATCAGACTTCGGCCAGCGCGACCGAAGGCCTTCAGGGCGATGTCATCCGGCGCGAGCAATGCGACGACATTCTTGCCATCACCCAGATCGAGAACGATCGCGTCGCCCCAGATCGCGGTGCCACCGCCGGTGTTCGGCAGCAAGCCCTTCCTCGTGTCCATGAAGACATGGACGACGCTGGTACCGCTCTTCACGCCCTGTGGCGTCTCGACCGACACCGTCAGGCGGTAGGCGTGATGGGGGGTCTTGACCGCGGAGGCCCAGAGCAGGGCGACCAGCCCGCACAACGCGAAAATCAGGGCCGCCTTCTTCACCCCCGCACCCCGGCCGCCTCCAGCAACCGCCCCGCAGCCGCTCGCGCCTCTTCGGTGATGCTCGCGCCGGCCAGCATGCGGGCGATCTCCTCGCGCCGCGCCTGGTCTTCCAGCCCCGTCACCCTCGTCACGGTGCGCGAGGCGGCGTCACCGGCCAGCGCCGATTTGGCGATCAGGAAATGCTGGGCGGCCTTGGCGGCAACCTGCGGCGCATGGGTCACCGAGATCACCTGGACCTTGCCGGCGAGCCGCGCCAGCCGCTCGCCGATCGCGTCCGCAACGGCGCCGCCGACGCCGGTGTCGATCTCGTCGAAGACCAGCGTCGGGGCCGAGCCGCGCTCGGCCAGCACGACCTTAAGCGCCAGCATGAAGCGCGAGAGCTCGCCGCCGGACGCCACCTTCATCATCGGGCCGGGCCGCGTGCCCGGATTGGTCTCGACCCAGAACTCGACGCGGTCGAAACCCTCCGGGCCCCGCGCCGTCTCGTCGCTGTCGATTCGCGTGATGAAGCGGGCGCGCTCCAGCTTGAGCGGCGGCAGTTCGGCCTTCACGGCGGCGTCGAGCTTTGCCGCCGCCTTCTGGCGGGCGGCGGAGAGCTTGCCCGCCAGCCCGACATAGGCCGCCTCGGCCCGGACGAGATCCTCTTCCAGCCGTCCGAGCGAAATCTCGCTGTCGTCGAGCGCGGCGAGATCGGCCGCCATGCTCTGCGCCAGCGGCACCAGCCCCTCGACCGGCACGTCGTATTTGCGCGCGGCGCCGCGCAGCGCGAACAGCCGCTCCTCGATACGCTCCTGCTCGCGCGGATCGTATTCGGCCGCGCGCATCCCGGCGGCCAGCGCCTCGCCCGCCTCCTCCAGCGCCACGATCGCGGTGTTGAGCGCGGCGAGCGAGGGGTCGATCAGCGAAGGCGCCTGTCCGGCCCGGCGCTCGAGGCGACGCAGGACGGCCGAGAGCGCGGAAATCGGCGAGCCCTGCCCGGCGACCGCTTCATGCGCGTCGATCAGGTCGCGGGCGACCTTCTCGGCCTGCATCATGCCCTGGCGCTGGGCGGCGAGCGCCTCCTCCTCGCCGGGCTGCGGCGCGAGCTTGCCGAGTTCGGCGACGGCATGGCGCAGGAAATCCGCCTCCTTGCGCGCCGCCTCGACGCGCAGGCGCTGCGCCTGCAGGGCCTGGCGCGCGCGCTTGAGCGTTTCGCTGGCGGCGACGACCGATTCGGATTGCGCTTCGAGCCCGGCGAAACCGTCCAGAATGACACGATGCTGCGCCGGGTCGGTCAGGGCCCGGTCGTCATGCTGGCCATGAATCTCGACGATCGCAGCGCCGATCATCCGCAGAATCTGTACGCTGACCGGCTGGTCGTTGACGAAGGCACGGGTGCGACCGTCGGCATATTGCACGCGGCGCAGGATCAGGTCGCCGTCGGTGTCGATCTCTTGGGCCTCTGCCAATTTCCGCGCCGCATGGTCGCCCGGCAGGTCGAAGACCGCGCTGACCTGCCCTTGCGCCTCGCCATGGCGCACGAGGCCGCCATCGCCGCGCCCGCCCAAGGCTAGTGCGAATCCGTCGAGGAGAATGGATTTGCCGGCGCCCGTCTCGCCCGTGAGTACGCTGAGCCCGTCGCGAAATGTCAGATCGAGCCGGTCGATCAGGACGATGTCGCGAATCGACAGCTGGACGAGCATGGCGGTCAGCGCAGACTCAGGAGGAGGGGCATGCGCGGGCGACCCTCGGGTGAGCGGTCAGGAGCGGCCGCCGAACCCGACGACGCCCACCACCGCGCGCTGGAAGCCCTGGAAGGCCCGGCTGATATAGGAGCCGCGATTCTCGCGCGGCTGCAGTCCGCCGCTCTCCAGCAGGACATAGGCGTCCTTGTACCAGGGGCTGTCCGGGAAGTTGTGACCGAGGACCGCGGCGGCGGTCTGCGCCTCGTTGGTGATGCCGAGCGCCATATAGGCTTCGGTCAGGCGCATCAGCGCCTCCTCGACATGCCTCGTGGTCTGGTACTTGATGATGACCTCGCGGAAACGGTTCACCGCGCCGGTGTAGTTGCGCTGCTCGAGATAGAAGCGTCCGACATTCATCTCCTTGCCGGCGAGCTGGTCGCGCGCCACCAGGAGCTTCTCCTTGGCGTCGAGCACATATTCCGACTTGGGATAGCGCTGGATGAGCTGTTCGAAGGCGGCGATGGCCAGCTGCGTCCGCTCCTGATCGCGCGTCGCATCCGGGATCTGGTTGTAATAGGACATCGCCATCAGATACTGCGCATAGGCAGCATCGGGGCTCGCCGGGTTCTGCGCGATGAAGCGCTTGGAGGCGGTGATCGTCTCCTCCCACTTCGAGGCCTGATAGTTCGTATAGGCCGCGAGGATCAGCCCCTTGCGCGCATAGGGGGAGAACGGCGCCTCCTTGTCGATCTGATCGAACTTCTTGGCCGCGCCTTCGCTGTCACCGTTTTGCAGACGGGCCAAACCCTCGTTGTAGAGCCTGTCCGCCGGGACGATCTCCTTGACCTCGGGCTTGTAGACCTCGGGCCGGTCGAAGGGATTGAGCGAGGAGACCGTGTCGCAGCCGCCGAGCAGCAGGGCGGCGCCCAGCGCGAGGGCGGTGCCCCGCGCCATCGATCCGGTGCGCTTGGATGTCGGGTTGTTCAGCCGCATGACGCTCACGTCGTCCGTCCTCATGTCTTCGTCCCCGCTCCTGGGGAAGCATGCCTTACCTCAGACGCCGAAGCCGCGCCACTGCCGAAAGCAAGCGCCCGCGGCTATGACGACGTCTATTCGACAGAAAACCGGCGACAGGAAGGCGCAGTCGTACGGACGGCTCAGTGCACGTCCGGCGCGAAGGCGGCCGGAGCGGCAGCCGCCATCTGGACGGCGCGCGGAGCGGCATAAACCGGCTCGGCCTCGACGATCGCGTAATTGGCGCGGTCGGCGAACAGAGCTTCCAGAATGCGGACATTCATCCGGTGGCCGCCGCAATAGGAGCGGAACTCGCCGATGATGGGATAGCCGGCGAGCGCGAGATCGCCGATCGCATCGAGGACCTTGTGGCGCACGAACTCGTCGCCATAGCGCAGCCCCTCGGGATTGATCACCTTGTCGTCGCCCACGGCGACGGTGTTGTCCAGCGAGGCGCCGAGCGCAAAACCGGCCTTCCAGAGCTGCTCGACGTCGCGCATGAAGCCGAAGGTCCGGGCGCGCGAGATTTCCTTGGAATAGGCCGCGGCCTCGAGATCGAAGACCTTGCGCTGGCGGCCGATCACGCTGGTGTCGAAGTCGATCTCGACATCCAGACGGAAGCCGCTCTTGGCGGGCAGCAGCTCGGCGAAGGCGCGGCCATGCTCGACGCGCACCGGCTGCAGGACCCGCAGATAGCGGCGCGCGGCGGAAAGGCCGACGAGACCCGTCGCCTCGATCGCGGCGACGAATTCAGCGGCACTGCCGTCCATGATCGGCATTTCGGGCCCGTCGATCTCGACCAGCACATTGTCGAGCCCGAGACCGGCGCAGGCCGACATCAGATGCTCGATGGTCGCGACCGACGCCGAGGCGCCGTCACCGATGACCGTGCACAGCTCGGTGGCGCTCACCTTGGTATGCTTGGCATGGATCAACTGCGCCGGCGCATCCTCGATGCCCTGGCGCAGGAAAACGATGCCGGAATTGACGCTGGAAGGCTTGAGGCAGATCGTGGCGGGAGCTCCGGAATGGACGCCGATGCCGGTCAAGGTCACGGGGGCCCGCAGGGTCGTCTGCCGATCGAAGCTCATTCCGGTATCCAATCCTGATCGCGAACGAGGCCGTCTCATCGGGTTTGCTTCCCGTGGGGGCAGTTCGTCAGCGATGCGTCCTGAGGCCGGGAAGGGGCGAACCCCATCTCCCGTCTGTCGTGGTGCAGCTGCAACATAAGCTTTCGGAGCATGCTCACAAAATCACGCTTTCTTTCGCTCTGTTACAGGTTTCTGCGCTGCCCGGATGATCTCTATCGAACTGGAATGATTGAGGTTTTCGACAAGGCAAATCCCGGCGCGCCGAAGGCGCGCCGGGACGGTGTTACAGTGGCTCGGAAGCCCGATGCGCTCAGTTGGCCTGACGGCGCAGGAAGGCCGGGATCTCGAGGTGATCCTCCTCGCTGGTCCGATTCGGTGCGGCGCGGCCATGCGGGTCGAGCTGTCCCTGCGCCGGGCGGGCGGCCGGGGCCGCCGGACGGCGCATGTATTCGGCATGAGCCGCGCTCGGCGCCTGCGGCATGGCGGGAGCCTGACGCACCGGCATCGGAGCCGGCTCGGCGGGCTCCTCCTCCTTGCGGCCGAAGCCGACGGAGGCGAGGCGCTGCATCAGCGACATGCGCTTCTGCTCGGCGGCGCTGGGCGGCAGCGGGGCGGCCTGGGCGCCGCGCTGGGCATTGATCTGGTTCTGCGCCGGGATCGGCAGGTCCTCGACGCGCGGCATGCGGGTCGGGCGGACGACCGAGCGCTCCGGCATGGGCGGGATGAAGCTCTCTTCCAGCATCGGAGCGGGCTCCGGCTGGCGCACGGGCTCCGGCGCGGCCGCGGCCATGGCGGGACGCGGCTGGATCGGAGCGATGCGGATGTCCTCCGGCAGGCTAGCGCGCGGCTCGGGCTCGATCGGCTGCGGCATCCGCAGCTCCATCGGGGCCTCGACCGGGGCCGGCGCGGGAGCAGGAGCCGCCTGACGGGCGGGAGCCGCGGTGCGCAGGCGGGCCTCGGCCTTCAGGCGCTCGGCGACCTGGGCGATGCGAGCCTCGGTCTCGTCCATCTCGGCCTGCGAGGTCACCGGCTTGTCGATGCCCGTGGCGACGACGGAGACGCGGACGATGCCTTCCAGCGCCTCGTCGAAGGTCGCGCCGACGATGATGTTGGCCTCGGAATCGACCTCTTCGCGGATGCGGGTGGCCGCCTCGTCGACCTCGTAGAGCTTCATGTCGCGCCCGCCGGTGATCGAGATCAGCAGGCCGCGCGCACCCTTCATCGAGACGTCGTCGAGCAGCGGGTTGTTGATCGCGGCCTGGGCGGCGTTCAGTGCGCGCTTCTCGCCCTGGGCCTCGCCGGTGCCCATCATCGCCTTGCCCATGCCGCGCATCACGGCGCGCACGTCGGCGAAGTCGAGATTGATCAGGCCCGGACGGACCATCAGGTCGGTGATGCAGGCGACGCCGGAATAGAGCACCTGGTCGGCCATGCCGAAGGCATCGGCGAAGCCGGTGGTCTCGTTGGCGACGCGGAACAGGTTCTGATTCGGGATCACGATCAGCGTGTCGACCGCCTCGTTCAGCTCGCTGATGCCGGCTTCCGCCATGCGCATGCGGCGATGGCCCTCGAACTGGAACGGCTTGGTGACGACGCCGACGGTCAGGATGCCCATATCGCGGGCGACGCGGGCGATGGCGGGCGCCGCACCGGTGCCGGTGCCGCCGCCCATGCCGGCGGTGATGAAAACCATGTGCGCGCCGGCGAGATGGTCGCGGATCTCGTCGATCACCTCCTCGGCGGCCGCGCGGCCGACCTCGGGCTGGGAGCCGGCGCCGAGGCCCTCGGTCACCTGCAGGCCCATCTGGATGATGCGCGAGGCGCGCGACAGGGCCAGAGCCTGGGCATCCGTGTTGGCGACCACGAAATCGACGCCGTCGAGACCGGCCTCGATCATGTTGTTGACCGCATTGCCCCCGGCGCCACCGACGCCGAACACGGTGATCCGGGGCTTGAGTTCCCGGATGTCCGGGGCTTGCAGATTCATCGCCATGGTTGCCTCTTTTGATCCCTTGTCCGGCGCCTGGCGGGAGCCGTCCCGATTGCTACATTCGACGCCGTGGCTCCCCCGAAGAAGGGCTCGCCGGTACTCACACTGTCCTCCGACGGGCGGCCGCGTGGCGGCGCCCGGTCAGAAACTCTCCTTCAGCCAGCGGCCCACACGGGAGAAGTACCCGTCCGTTCCGGTGGCGAAATAGGCTTGCCTCGCGCGGGGCTCGAAATGCTCGACATGCGCGACCTGCGGATAGACCAGCAGGCCGACCGCGGCCGCGAAGGCCGGGCCCTTGCCGGCTTCCGGCAGGCCCTTGATGCCGAGCGGCCGGCCGGTGCGGACCTGCCCGCCGAGCACACGCCGCGCGACTTCGGGGAGGCCCGTGAGCTGGCAGGCGCCGCCCGTCAGCACGACGCGCCGACCGGCCTGTGCCGAGAAGCCAGCCTGGCTCAGCCGGTCGCGCACCAGTTCGAGGATCTCCTCGACCCGCGGCTTGATGATCCGGACCAGCTGCGACTTCGGCAAATGGTTGGGCGTGTCGCGCTCGTCATCGTCGACCTGCGGCACGGAGATCATGTCGCGCTCGTCCGAGGCGCTGGCGATGCAGGAGCCGTGCAGCGTCTTCAGCCGCTCGGCCGCCGAGACGCGGGTCGAAAGCCCGCGCGCCACGTCCATGGTGATGTGGTTGCCGCCGACGGCGATGGCGTCGGCATGCATGAGATGCCCGCCCGAGAACACGCCCAGGCTGGTGGTGCCGCCGCCCATGTCGACCACGACGACGCCCATCTCGGCCTCGTCGTCGACGAGCACGGAGAGGCCTGAGGCATAGGGGGTCGCGACCACCGCCTCGACCTCGAGATGGCAGCGCTCGACCGCCAGCATGACGTTGCGCGCCGCCGAGGCCTCGCTGGCGACGACATGCATGTCGACCGAGAGCTTGCCGCCGATCAGCCCGCGCGGATCGAGAACGCCGGGCACGCCGTCGAGCGCATAGCCGGTCGGCAGCGCGTGGAGCACCGCTTTGCCCGGCCGTAGCGCGTGGGTCGCGGCATGGGCGAGCACACGCTTGACGTCGCCGTCGCCCACCGAACCGGAACGCAGATCGACGCTGGCTGCGTAATGCTGCGAAGCGAGGCGCCCGCCGGTCAGGTTGACGATGACCGACTGCACCTCGACCTTGGCCATGCGCTCGGCCGCATCGACCGCGGCACGGATCGCCTTCTCGGCGCTTTCGAGGTCGATGATCGCGCCGCCCTTAAGGCCGAGCGAACGCTGATGGCCGATGCCGATGATGCGCGCGACATGGGTGCGTCCGCGCAGCCGCTCATTCGCCTCGGCCGGATTCAGCTCGGCGATCAGGCAGACGACCTTGCTGGTGCCGATGTCGAGAATCGACAGCGTCGCGCTCTTGCGCGACGAGAGCGGACGCATCCGCGGCGTCAGACCCTGGGAGGTGACGTGGTTCATGCCTCGCCTCCCTTCTTCTTGGTCTTGCTCTTGAGCTGCTCGGCGCGGGTCGCGGCGCCCTCCTCCGTCAGCCGCATCACGACGCGGTCCGGCTGGCGCAGATCGATGGCCAGCAGGTCCTTGTCGAAGATCCGGTAATCGGCCTGCAGTGCGGCGAGGCGCTTGACGGCAGCGCCCGGATCGACCTCCGGCAGACGAACATCCATGCCGTTCTCGAGCTTCAGGTTCCAGCGCCGCCCGGCGACCAGCGTCGCGGCCCTGATCTGCGCGGCGAGCGGCCCCGCCTGGCTGCGCAGAGCGAGATATTCGCGCGCCCGCACATTGGCCTCCGGGCCCACGACCAGCGGCAGATGGGCGAAGCGCCCGTCATCCATCTTGTCGATCACGGTTCCGTCGGCGGCGATGACGAAGAGTTCGCCCTTGACCTGCCAGAGCGCGAAGGGCTCGCGCTCGACGAGCGTGATCGCGACCTCGCCGGGATAGAGCTTGCGGATCGCCGCCTCGCGGATCAGCGGGGCGGCTTCGAGGCGGCGGCGCGCCTGGTCGGCATCGAAGAAGGGCAGCGAGATCTTGGGGTCGATCCCGGCCGCGACCAGAACCTCGACCTCGGACAGTTCGGCGATGCCGGCGATCGTGACGCGGTCGATGCCGAAGCCGACGAGGCGGGCCAGCATGTGGTGCGGCTCGCCGTAATTGGCGCGCAGAGTCTCGACATGGCCGCCCAGCACCGTGCCCGCGCCGAGGCTGAGGCTCAGGAAGCCGAGCGCCAGCCAGGTCCCGATCCGGCGCGGCAGGCGCCGGGCCAACGGCACGGCGACCGCACTGCGCCGCGACCGGCGCAGCCAGCGGCCGCTCCGCTCACCGACGAGCAGCTGCGGCCCGGGAGCCGGGACCGGCAGGCGGGACGCCGCGACGGCGGCTGCCGACTTCACCGATCGAGGGAGGCGTCCTCCACCATCCATGTGACGCGTTCACCGAAGTTGAGCCCGCATGGGCAGCCAGGGCGGGCACCGAGTCGATTCGGTCTCGTCGGGCCGTCCGGAGCCTCTTCTCAGCACGGAAACACGCTGTTTTGCGGCCCCGGCTCATGAAGGTTCTGCAGACGTCCCGGCACCCGATTGCTTGATGCGCCGTTAACGCCCACTCTTCGATCTGCTGGTAAATTTTTGGTAAAGGTTGCGCGCGGGAGATGGGGATCGCGCGTGGATTCCTTTGCTGCGGCCGGCGAGCGAGACTCTCCGGAGCCGGGATTCTCCAAGCGTCGAAAGGGGACCGACTGCGAGGCCCTTGCCCTGGACGGCACAAACCCGTATATACAAGTTAAATGAAAATCCTGTGGGACGAGCCCAAGCGGTTGGCGAATCTCGACAAGCACGGGATGGACTTCGCGGCGCTCGACGAGCGCTTCTTCGCGGAAGCTCGCATCGGTCCTGCCCGGGACGGGCGTTGGACTGCAATCGGACGCTTGAACGGCGTCGTGACGGTGGTCTTCGTGACCTTGGGCACGGAAGCCCTGTCCATCATCAGCATGCGGCCGGCCTCGCGCCGCGAGAGGAGTATCCTATGACGAAGCCTTTCGTTCACGGGAGAGGTTATGACGAGGCCGATTGGGCCGCTGTCGACAACCCCGAACTGACGGAAGCGGAACTTGCGGGTCTGCGCCCCATGCAGGAAGCCCTGCCCGAGGTCCACGCCGCGCTTCAGGACAGCATCAGGCGACGCGGACCGGCCCGGACGAAGGAAGCCGTGTCGATCCGGCTCGACATCGATCTCGTCGAACAGCTCAGGGCGTCCGGCCCGGGTTGGCAGTCGCGGGTCAACGACGCCTTGCGCGAATGGCTGAAACAACCGATCGCCTGAGCGTCAAACGACGCCGATCCGCTTGATCTCCCACTGCAGCTCGAAGCCGGAATGCGCCTTCACCCGGCGCCTTACCTCTTCGCCCAGGCCCTCGACATCGGCCGCCGTCGCCCCGCCGGTGTTGATCAGGAAGTTGCAGTGCATCTCGGAGACCTGCGCGCCACCCATCCGCAGGCCGCGGCACCCGGCGGCGTCGATCAGCTGCCAGGCCTTGCCGCCGGGCGGGTTCTTGAAGGTCGAGCCTCCGGTGCGCTCCCGGATCGGCTGCGCCGCCTCGCGCGCGGCGGTGACGCGATCCATCTCGGCCTGGATCGCGGCCCTGTCGCCCGGCCGGCCCTGGAACAGTGCCGAGGTGAAGATGATGTCCTGGGTTCCGGCGCCGCTGCTGCGATAGGAAAAACCCATCTCGGCATGGGACAAGGTGACGAGCCTGCCATCGCGCCGCACGCCACGCGCCTCGACGAGTACGTCGGTCGTCTCGCCGCCATGCGCGCCGGCATTCATTCTGAGCGCGCCACCGATACAGCCAGGGATGCCGCGGTAGAAGGCCAGCCCGTCGAGCGCCGCATCCGCCGCCGCCCGCGCCAGCTTGACGTCGGGCACCGCCGCGCCGGCCCGCAGACGATCGCCCGGTTCGATCGTAATCTCGCCGAAGGCCTTGCCGCCGAGCCGGATCACCAGCCCCGGAATGCCGCCGTCGCGGACGATCAGGTTCGAGCCGAGCCCGACGACCGTCAGCGGGATCTCCTGCGGCAGGCCCGACAGGAGATGCGCGAGATCGGCCTCGTCGGCCGGCGTGAACAGCGCCTGGGCCGGTCCGCCGACCCGAAACCAGGTCAACGGCGCCATCTCGGCATTCGCGAGCAGCCGCCCGCGCAGATCGGGTGCCGCGGCGCGGAGGGCCGGCGTGATGTCCGGAAAGCTCATGCGGCGGTCTTTGGCGGCGACAGCGCCGCCAGCTCGCCCGGCAGCGCATAGGCCCATTGGGTGATGTTGCCCGCGCCGAGCAGCACGACGTAATCGCCCGGGCCGGCGAGCTCGGCGACCATCCCCGCGAGCTTGTCGGAGCCCTCCAGCGGCAAGGCGTGGCGGTGTCCGCGCGCCTTGATGCCCGAGACCAGCGAATCCCGGTCCGCCCCCGCGATCGGCGCCTCGCCGGCCGCATAGGTGTCGGCGACGATCACCGTGTCGGCATCGTTGAAGCAGGCGGCGAAATCGTCGAAAAGGCTGGCGAGGCGCGTGTAGCGATGCGGCTGCACCACCGCGATCACCTTGCCTTTTGTCGAGGCGCGCGCGGCCTTGAGCACGGCGGCGATCTCGACCGGGTGATGTCCGTAGTCGTCGAAGATCAGCGCGCCGTTCCACTCGCCGGTCCGGGTGAAGCGGCGCTTGACGCCGCCGAAGCCGGCCAACGCCGCGCGGATGCGCTCGACCGGGATGCCGAGATCATAAGCCACCGCGATGGCGGCGGTCGCGTTGAGCGCGTTGTGATGACCGGGCATCGGCATGATCAGATCGCGGACGACCTCGTCGCGGCCGCGCTTGCGGTCGCGGATGAGCAGCGTGAACTTCGCCTGCCCGCCCGAGAGATCGATGTCGATCAGGCGGAAATCGGCCTGCGGGTTCTCACCATAGGTGACGACGCGGCGGTCCTCGATCTGCCCGACCAGCCCCTGCACCGTGGGATGGTCGATGCACATCACCGCGAAACCATAGAAGGGCAGGTTCTCGACGAAGCTCCGGAACGCGGCCTTGATCGCGTCGAAGGTGCCGAAATGGTCGAGATGCTCGGGGTCGATATTGGTGACGATGGCAACATCGGCCGGCAGCTTCAGGAAGGTGCCGTCCGACTCGTCGGCTTCGACCACCATCCAGTCGCTCTCGCCCATGCGGGCATTGGTGCCATAGGCGTTGATGATGCCGCCATTGATCACGGTCGGGTCGAGCCCGCCCTTCTCGAGCAGCGTCGCGACGAGCGAGGTCGTCGTCGTCTTGCCATGGGTGCCGGCGATCGCGACGCAGCTCTTCAGCCGCATCAGCTCGGCCAGCATCTCGGCGCGGCGCACCACCGGCAGCCGCTTCTCACGGGCGGCAACCAGCTCGGGATTGTCGCGCTTGATCGCGGTCGAGACCACGACCACCTCGGCCTCGCCGAGATTCTCCGCCTTGTGCCCGACGAAGGTCGTGATGCCCTTTTCGGCCAGGCGCTTGACGTTCGCGCCGTCGGACGCGTCGGAACCCTGCACCTTGTAGCCCAGATTGTGCAGCACTTCGGCGATGCCCGACATGCCGATGCCGCCGATCCCGACGAAATGGATGGAGCCGAGCTTCGGCGGCAGTTTCATGATCCGGCGGTCCTGTCAGTTTTGGGAATGGGCGGTGGCGATCACGAGATCGGCCAGTCGTTCGGCGGCATCGGGGATGCCGGCGCTCTTCGCGTTTGCAGCCATGCTCGTCAACCCCGCGGGCTGCGCGATCATCGCCGAGAGTTCGGCGGCGAGCCGTTGCGGCGTGAAGTCCGGCTGCAGGATGCGCTTGGCGCCCCCCGCCCTTTCGAGAAAGGCGGCATTGGCGGCCTGGTCCTGATCGAGCGAGCCCGGCAGCGGCACCAGGATCGCAGGTCGCCCGATCACGGTCAGCTCCGCGACGGTCGAGGCGCCCGAGCGGCCGATGACGAGATGGGCCTGCGCCATCCGGGCCGGCAGATCCTTGAAGAAGGGCGCGACCTCGCAGCGGACGCCGAGTTCGCCATAGAGGCCGGTGACCCGGGCGTGATCCTCGCTGCGCGCTTGCTGGGTAATGACGAGCCGCGCACGCTCCGCCGGCGTCAGCAACTGGAGCGCCGGCGGCACGATATCCGCCATCACCCGCGCGCCCTGGCTGCCGCCGAAGACGAGCAGCCGGATCTCACCCTCCCCCGGCCGGCTATAGTCCAGGGAGGCCGCCTCCAGCACCGCCGGCCGCACCGGGTTGCCGACATGCCGACATTTCGCCTTGAGCGCCTCGGTGATCCCGCCCACCTCGGCGAAGCCGGTCGCGATCGCGGCGGCGCGACCGGCCAGGAACCGGTTGGCCCGGCCCATCACGGCATTCTGCTCGTGGATGATCGTCTTCACCCCGGCGAGCGAGGCTCCGAGCACCGGCGGCACGGTCGGGTAGCCGCCGAATCCGACCAGCACCGCGGGCTGCACCCGTTTGATGATGGCGCGCGCCGCGAAGGTACCCTTGGCGAGTTCCAGCACGGCGCCGGCCATCTTCAGCGGCGAACGGCCCGACGGGGTCGCCGCCGGCACGGCATGCACCGCCTCGGCGGGGAAATGGCCGGCATATTCGGCCGCCCGTGTGTCGGTCATCAGCACGACGCGAATGCCGCGCGCATGAAGCGCATGGCTCAGCGCCTCGGCGGGGAAGAGATGGCCGCCGGTCCCCCCGGCGGCCAGCATCACGAGCGTGCCTTCTGCCATGACGCCGGCCTCAGCGCCTGTAGCCGAAATCGACCGCGCGGGGCCGCTTGCGCGTCAGGGCCAGCAGGAACCCGGTCCCGATCGCCAGCGAGATCAGCGACGAGCCGCCATAGGAGATGAAGGGCAGCGTCATGCCCTTGGCCGGCATCATGTGCAGGTTCACCATCATGTTGATCGCGGCCTGGATGCCGAAGAGCAGAGCGAGGCCCGTGACGGCGAGGCGGATGAACGGGTCCTCCGCCTTCTGGGCCACGAATAGCGCCCGCAGCACGATCAGCGCGAACAGCATCACCAGCAGGATGCAGACGACGATGCCGAACTCCTCCGCCGTCACGGCGAAGATGAAGTCGGTATGCGCGTCGGGCAGGATGCGCTTCACCGTGCCCTCGCCTGGGCCTTTCCCGAGCCAGCCCCCCTGGGCGAAGCTCTCAAGGGCCGTATCGATCTGGAAGGTGTCGCCCGAGCCCTTGTCCATGAAGCGCTCGATGCGGGCGCGCACATGCGGCACGAGCTGGTAGGCGATCAGGATACCGACGGCGCCGGCCCCACCGAGCCCCAGCACCCAGAACCAGTGCAGCCCGGCGACGAAGAACAGCCCCGCCCAGACCAGGGTGACGAGCATGGTCTGGCCGAAGTCCGGCTGCAGCACGAGCGGCGCGATCGTCGCCGGCAGCAGCAGGAAGGCGATCCAGGTTCCCGGCAGGTCGGGGCGCCGCGTCCCCTCGGCGAAGGCCCAGGCGGCCAGTACGACGAAGGCGGGCTTGAGGAATTCGGAGGGCTGGACCGAACCGATCGGCCCGAGCGTGAGCCAGCGCCGCGCGCCCTTGACCTCGACGCCGAGATAGAGAGTCGCCACCACCATCGCGAGCGAGACGGTGAAGAGCAGCAGCGCCATCCGCCGGACCTGGCGCGGCGTCAGGAAGGAAACGCCGACGAAGATCGTCAGCGCCACCAGAAGATAGGCCGCCTGGCGGTTGACGAAATGGAAGGTGGAGAGCCCGAGCCGTTCCGCCACCGGCGGGCCGCCGGCCATCAGGAGCACGACGCCGGAGACCATCAGCGCGACGAGCGCGCTCAGGATGATGCGGTCGATCGACCACCACCAGCGGCCGCTGAGAGAAGGTTCGGCGCGCGAGACCATGACGGGGCTCCAGAGCAGGCTTGGAGCGGCACAAACCACCGCTCCCGATCCGAATCACTCTGTCAACAAAGGGTTAACGGAATGATTCCGAAGCCCCGCATGCCACCCTATTGCAGATCGCCGAAAGCCTGCTGCAGGCGGTCCACCGCTTCCGCCACGACCGCCCGTGGCGTCGCTAGGTTGAAGCGCAGGAAGGAGGCACCGCCCTTGCCGAAGCTCGGCCCGTGATTGGCGGCGATCCGCGCCTGCTTCTCGACGCGGGCCGTGAACTCGGCCGTCGCCATGCCGGTGCCCGCGAAATCGATCCAGGCGAGATAGGTCGCCTCCAGCGGCAGAGCCCGGACACCGGGGATGGCACTCACCCCCTCCTCGAAGAGCCGGCGATTGCCGTCGAGATAAGCCACCAGCGCATCGACCCACGCCGCACCCTCGGGGCTGTAGGCGGCGGTCGCCATCATCATGCCGAAAGAATTGGGCGAGACGCCACCGGCATTGATCGCCGCCGCCAGCGGCGCCCGCAGCGCCTTGTCCGGCACGATGATGTTGCCGACATGGCAACCGGCGATGTTGAAGGTCTTGGTGGTGGCGGTCATCATCACCAGCCGGTCGATGATCTCCGGCGCCGCCAGCGCCATCACGTGATGCTTGTGGCCGGGCATGACCAGATCGTGGTGGATCTCGTCGGAGACCAGGATCAGGTCGTGGCGGACGCAGAAATCGGCGATGGCGCGCAGTTCCTCTCGAGTCCAGACGCGCCCGCCCGGATTATGCGGCGAGCAGAGGACGAACATGCGCTCCTTGCCGGTCATCATCGCGTCCCAGGCCGCGATGTCGAGAACGTAGCGGTCGTCCTCGATCGCGAGCTGACACTCGACGACCTGCCGGCCTGCCGCGGAGATCACGCGGGCGAAGGCATGATAGACCGGCGTCATCAGCACGACGCCGTCACCCGGCTTGGTATAGGCAGCGACGCAGAGCGCCGTGCCGTTGACCAGCCCGTTGGCGGTGAAGATCGCGGCCGGCTCGACGTCCCAGCCATGGCGCGTGCGCATCCACCAGCGGATCGCATCGTGATTGGCTTTGCTGTCGCCGAAATAGCCGTAGAGCCCGTGGGCTGCCATGCCCTCGAGCGCCGCCTGGACGCAGGCCGGCGGCCGGAAATCCATATCCGCGACCCACATGGCGATGCCGTCCGAGGCCGGCACGCCATAGAGCGGCGCCATCATGTCCCATTTCGAGGAATGGGTGCCGCGGCGGTCGATCCGCTCGTCGAAATTGGGGGCGCTGCTCATCGTCGTTCCTCGTTCACTCGGCGGACTCGGCGGACCGGGCGCGCACAGCAGCCTTGTCGCGTTGCGGGCCGTGAGGCCAGTCCCGCTGCGGATGGCCGCCATGCCGCACCGGTAAGGCCGCCTTTCCCGGTGCTAGGCGGTCCCCGCAGGCCGGAAGCCCGGCAGCGCCTTCGCCAGGGCGCGGAAGGCGTCACCGCGCACCTCGAAATTCGGAAACTGGTCGAAGGAGGCGCAGGCCGGCGAGAGCAGCACGGCGATGTCGCCCTGCCCCGGATGGGCCAGCGCATCCCGCGCCGCGCTCGCCAGCGCGACCTCGAGCGTGCCGCTGCGCTCATAGGCGACGCGCCCGTCATCGTCGAAGGTGGCGGCGAAGAGGTCGCTCGCCGCACCGATCAGATAGGCCCGGGCGATATTGGGGAAGTAGCGGCGCAGGGACTCGATGCCGCCCTCCTTCGCCTTGCCACCGAGGATCCAGAAGATGTCGCGGAAGGAGGTCAGCGCCTTCTCGGTCGAATCCGCATTGGTCGCCTTGGAATCGTTGATGAAGACGACGCGGCCGATGCGGCCGATCTCCTCCATGCGATGCGCCAGGCCGGGATAGCTGGCGAAACCCGCCGCGATCTGCTCGGCCGTGAGGCCCAGCGCGAAGCAGGCGGCAAAGGCGGCTGCCGCGTTCTGCGCGTTGTGCGAGCCCCGCAGAGATCCGATGCCCGCGAGATTGGCGACGATGCGGGGCTTGCCGTCGAGCACCTGGACGATCCGCGTCTCCAGCGTGCCGGCATTGGCGGTCACGCCGGCGAAGACGCCGTCATCGAGCGGCTGCTCGCCGCTGATCCTGACCAGCTTGCGGCCGGACGCCGCGCGCCGCCGCGCCATCTGCTTGGACGGCTCGTCGTCGACGCCGATCACGGCGACGTCCGCCGCGGAGACCAGGCGCTCCTTGATCGCGCCATAGGCCTCGAAGGTGCCGTGCCGGTCGAGATGGTCTGGCGTCAGATTCATCTGGATGCCGACGCTCGGCGCCAACGAGGGCGCGAGATCGATCTGGTAGCTCGAGCACTCGATGACGTGGACACGGCTCGCCGATGGCGGCTCCAGCGCCAGCACGGCCGTGCCGATATTGCCGCCCATCTGGACGTCGCGTCCGGCCTGGCGAAGGACATGGGCGACCAGCGCCGTGGTCGTCGACTTGCCGTTGGTGCCGGTGATGCAGACGACCGGCGCCGCCGGCTCCGTCGCCGCGCGCTGCCGGAAGAACAGCTCGATGTCGCCGATGACCTCGACGCCGGCGGCCTTGGCCTTCTCCACTGTCCAGTGCGGGGCAGGATGGGTCAGCGGCACGCCGGGCGCGAGGATGAGGCTGTCGAAGCGCGACCAGTCGGCCGCCGCGAGGTCGACGACAGCGATCCCCTCGCCTGCCGCACGGTCGCGGCTGGTGGCATTGTCGTCGTAGGCTTCGACCTGCGCCCCCCCGGCAATCAGCGCGCGCGCCGTGGCGAGGCCGGAACCGCCCAGGCCGAACAGCGCGACGCGCCGGCCCGCAAAACAGGTGATCGGAGTCATCTCAGCGCAGCTTCAGCGTCGACAGGCCGATCAGGGCCAGCACCACGGAGATGATCCAGAAGCGGATCACAACCTGCGGCTCGGTCCAGCCCAGCTTTTCGAAATGGTGGTGGATCGGCGCCATCAGGAAGACGCGCTTGCCGGTGCGCTTGTAGACGAAGACCTGGATGATGACCGAGAGCGCCTCGATCACGAACAGCCCGCCGACGATCGCCAGCACGATCTCGTGCTTGGTGGCCACCGCCACCACGCCGAGCAGGCCGCCGAGCCCGAGTGAACCCGTGTCGCCCATGAAGATCTGGGCCGGAGGCGCATTGAACCACAGAAAGCCGATGCCGGCGCCGATCACCGCACCACAGACCACGGCGAGTTCGCCGGCGCCGGGGACATGATGGATCTGCAGGTAGTTGGCGAAGATCGCATTGCCCGTGAGGTAGGAGATGAAGCCGAAGGTCGCCGCCGCGATCATCACCGGCACGATCGCCAGACCGTCGAGCCCGTCGGTCAGGTTCACCGCATTGCCGGCACCGACTACCACGAAGGCGGTGACCAACGGGAACAGGATGCCGAGGGGAATGATCAGCTCCTTGAGGAAGGGCATGGCGAAGCCCGACGCGATGGCCGGCGGCCCGAGCTGCATCACGCCCCAGCAGGCGACGAGCGCGATCGCCATTTCGAGCGTGAGCCGCGCCTTGCCGGAGAACCCCTTGTGGGACTGCTTGGTCACCTTGAGATAGTCGTCATAGAAGCCGATGGCGCCGTAGCTCACCGTCACGCCGAGCACGATCCAGACATAAGGGTTGCGCAGATTGCCCCAGAGCAGCGTCGCGACCAGCAGACCGCCGAGGATCATCAACCCGCCCATGGTGGGCGTGCCGCGCTTGGCGAGATGCGTCTGAGGCCCGTCGGTGCGGATCGGCTGGCCCTTGCCCTGCTTGATCCGCAGCCAGGAGATCGCCGCGGGGCCGAAGAAGAAGACGACGAGCAGCGCCGTCGCCGTCGCGCCGCCGGCCCGGAAGGTGATGTACCGGAAGACGTTGAGGATGGGGAACGTCCCGGAAAAGTCGGCGAGCCAGACGAGCATCGGTGTTTCGGTCTCTTGTTCTAGTCTTCGGCCGACGAGGCGGGGAAGCGGGCCGTCAGCGCCTTGACGATCGGCCCCATGCGCGAACCGAGCGAGCCCTTGACCATCACCACGTCGCCGGCTCGCACGGCATCCAGAACGAGCGCCTCGAGCCCGCTCGCCTGCGCGGCATAAGCCCCCCGCAGGGTCGAAGGCAAGCTGTCATACAACCCGCGCATCAGCGGACCGCAGGCGAAGACACTGTCGATGCCGTTGGCGGTGATGGCCGGACCGAGCCCCTTGTGGAGTTC
The DNA here is from genome assembly GCF_042655245.1 of Allobosea massiliensis. Lineage (NCBI taxonomy): Bacteria > Pseudomonadati > Pseudomonadota > Alphaproteobacteria > Hyphomicrobiales > Alloboseaceae > Allobosea > Allobosea massiliensis. The sequence goes on from NZ_JBHSLU010000003.1 coordinate 54,793, forward strand.
GGGACCGGTCGGCCCCAGCTCCAGCATGTCGCCGAGCACGGCGATGCGACGGCCGCGGCCGGCCACCGGGATGCGCCCCAGATTCTCGATCGCCGCCTTCACGGAGGCCGGGTTGCCGTTGTAGCTCTCGTCGATCAGCGTGAACGCTCCGCCGGGTGCCTCCAGCCGCTGCTGCGCCCCGCGCCCCGCGGGCGGGCGCAGATCGCCCAGCGCCAGCGCCGCCAGCGCGATGTCGGCGCCGACCGCCTTCACCGCCGCCAGAACGGCGAGCGAGTTCAACACGATATGCTTGCCCGGGCTGCCGAGCCGGTAGGTGACCGGTTGCCCCATCACCACCGCATCGACGGTCGAGACGTCGGAGCGCAGCGCACAGGAGATGAGCCGGACATCGGCATCCGCGCTTTCGCCAAAACGGATCACCTCGCCGGCCGGGCCGGCCCTGGCGATCCGCTCCAGCAGATCGGCCTGGGGGATGTCCGCATTGAGGATCGCGGTGCCGCCGGGCTCCAGCGCCCAAAACACGCCGGCCTTCTCCTCGGCGATCCCCTCCAATGAGGCGAAGGCCTCGAGATGGACCGGCTGGATGGTCGTGATGATCGAGACCTGCGGGCGCACCATCCGCGCCAGCGGCAGGATCTCGCCGGGGTGGTTCATGCCGATCTCGTAGACCGCGTAAGCCACGTCTCGGGGAGTCCGACACAAGGTCAGCGGCACGCCCCAATGGTTGTTGTAGGAGGCAACCGGCGCATGCGTCTTGCCCTGGCGCGACAGGATGAGCCGCAGCGCCTCCTTGGTGCCGGTCTTGCCGACGGAGCCGGTGACCGCGAGCACGCCGGCCTTCAGCTCCGCCCGGCGAACGCTGCCGGCCCGCTCCATCGCCTTCAGCACGTCGGGCACAATGGCGAGGGCGCCCTTGCCGGCGAACTGGGCGGCGTGCGCCTCGTCCACGACGGCGAGCGCGGCACCCTTCTCGAAGGCAGCCGCGACGAAGTCATGCCCGTTGCGGGCCTCGCCGGTGATGGCGAAGAAAGCGTCGCCCGGCTCCAGCGTGCGGGTGTCGATCGAGATGCCGGAGATGGCTGCTGGCACAGGGCCTTCGGCCCGCGCGCCCAGCGCCGCGACCAGTTCGTCTCCGCTCCAGAGAGGGGCGCTCATCCTGCGATCTCCGCGATAGCCGTCCGCACCACGTCCTGGTCGGAAAAGGGAAAGGTCCGGTCGCCGATGATCTGGCCGGTTTCATGGCCCTTTCCGGCCACGACCAGCACATCGCCGGGGGCGAGCATCGCGACGCCCGCACGGATCGCCTCCGCCCGGTCGCCGATCTCGCGCAGCTTCGGCGAGGCGGCCATCACCTGCGCACGGATCGCGGCCGGGTCCTCGCTGCGCGGATTGTCGTCGGTGACGATGGCGATGTCGGCCTTTTCGGCCGCGATCGCGCCCATCACCGGGCGCTTGCCGGTGTCGCGGTCGCCGCCGCAGCCGAAGACGCAGATCAGGCGCCCGGTCGCATAGCCGCGCAGGGTCGACAGCACGGCCGCCAGCGCATCGGGTTTGTGAGCGTAATCCACGACCACCAGACCGCCCTTCGCCTCGCCGACGCGCTCCAGCCGACCGGCCACACCGGTCAGTCCTGCGATCGCCTGCAGCGCGCGCTCGGTGTCGTCGCCGGTAGCGATGGCAAGCGCGGCGCCGACCAGCGCGTTGCCCGCCATGAAGTCGCCGACCAGCGGCAGCGTCACGCGGTGCTCGCGGCCGCCGACCGCCACCGTCAGGCGCTGCGAGAAGCCGTCGCGCACGCTCTCGACCAGCCGGATCGTCTCGCCCTTGCGGCCGATGCCGACGAGCCGGTGGCCGGCGGCCAGCGCCGCATCCGCAGCCTCCTGCGCATAGGGCTCGTCGCGATTTATCACCACGGGGGCGCCCTTCGGCAAGAGCGACCAGAGCCGCAGCTTGGCGGCGAGGTAGTCGGCCACCGTCGGATGGTAGTCGAGATGGTCGCGCCCCAGATTCAGGAAGGCGCCTGCGGCCAGCCTGACGCCGTCGAGCCGGTGCTGGTCGAGCCCATGGGACGAGGCTTCCATCGCGAGATGCGTGACGCCCTCACCCGCCAACCGGTCGAGCGAAGCGTGCAGGGACAGCGGGTCCGGTGTGGTCAGCGTGCCATAATCGGCGCCCTTGGCGGTGACGATGCCGATGGTGCCGAGGCTCGCCGACGCGTGGCCCAGCGACTGGAAAATCTGGCGCGTGAAGTCGGCAACCGAGGATTTGCCGCTGGTGCCGGTGATCGCGACGATCGTGCCCGGCTGGCGAGGGTGGATCTGCGCGGCAGCCAAAGAGAGCGCGAGGCGCGGCTCGGCCACCTTGGCAAAGGCGACGGCCGGGTCGAGCCCCTCCGGGCGGGGCCCGCCCGACACGACCGCGACGGCGCCCTTGGCGATCGCATCGGCGATGAAGCGGGCGCCATCGGCCTTGGCACCGGCGAGCGCGATGAAGACCTCACCCGGCCGCACCTTGCGGCTGTCGAAGGCGACGCCCGCGACCGCTCGCGTGGCATCCGCGGGGAAGGCGCCCGGAAACAGGCGGCCGAGGCTGAAGGCTTCTGTCATGATCGCTCGCTAGCGTGGAGCCCGGCCTGCGGCAAGCGTCAGCGCGTGCCCCAGGCCCCCAGCCGCGCCATCAGCGGGAAGGGTTGGGCCGGCGGCTCGAAGCGCGGCGGCAGGCCGAGGATCGGCGCCGTGCGTTCGATCACCTTGCCGGTGGTGATGCCGGCGTTCCAGGCGGCGGTCGAATAGCCGCCGCTTTCGGCATAGCCCTTCGGCTCATCATAGATCGCGAGGAAGAGGTAGCGCGGCTTGTCGGAGGGCGCGATCGCCGTGAAGGTCGTGAAGTTCTTGTTCTTGGCATAGCGGCCATTGATGACCTTCTCGGCCGTGCCGGTCTTGCCGCCGACGAAATAGCCGGCGATGTCGGCCTTGCGGGCCGAGCCCTTCTCGCCGTTGAGGCGCATGATGAAGCGCATCGCCTCGGAGGTCTCGGGCTTGATCACCCGCACGCCGCTGCGCTTGGCCTCCTCCTCCGACCGCTTCAGGAAGGTCGGGGTGATCAGGGTGCCGCCATTGACCAGCGCACCGACCGCCGCCATCGCCTGGAGCGGCGCGACCGCGAGGCCGTGGCCGAAGGCGATGGTCGCCGTGTTGATCTCGCCCCACCGCTGCGGGACGATCGGCGCCGCGCTCTCCGGCAGCTCGGTCGTCATCCGGTCGAGCTGCATCATCTTGCGCAGGAAGGCCTTGTGCCCCTCGACGCCGACGGCCAGCGCCATCTTGATCGAGCCCATGTTGGACGAGTGCAGGAAGACCTCCGGCACGGTCAGGGTCCGGCCCGTGCCGTGATACTCCTTGATGACCTGCCGGCCGAACCGCATCATGCCGCCGGCGGTCGAATAGCTCGAATTGATGTTGGCCTTGCCGGAATCCAGCGCCATCGCGATGGTCAGCGCCTTGAAGGTCGAGCCCATCTCGTAGACGCCGACATTCATCCGGTTGATCCGGTCCTTCTCCAGCGCGTCGACCGGGTTGCCGGGGTCGAAGTCGGGCAGCGACACCAGCGCGATCATCTCACCGGTGTTCACGTCCATGATCGCGCCCGCAGCGGCGATCGCCTTGTATTTCTCCAGGCCCTTCGAAAGCTCGTCGCGCAGCGCGTGCTGGACGCGAAGATCGATCGACAGCGTCATCGGCTTGAGATCGGACGCCTGCGTCGCGAGGCCGGCACCGTTGAGATCCTGCAGCCCATGCGAGTCGATGTATTTCTCGATGCCGGCGATGCCGACATTGTCGACATTGGCGAAGCCCAGCACATGGGCGGCGGCCGTGCCGTTGGGATAGACGCGCTTGTTCTCGGGCACGAAGCCGACGCCGGGGATGCCGAGGCGGTGCACCTCGGCCTGCTGGCGCGGCGTGATCTCGCGCTTGACCCAGACGAAGCCCTTCTTGGTGCCGAGCTTGTCGCGCAGGTCCTTCGCGTCGAGATCGGGCAGAACGGCGGTCAGCAACTCCGTCGCCTCGTCCTTGTCGAGGATCTTCCGCGGCTCGGCGAAGACCGAGACGGTGCGGATATCGGTCGCCAGCACCTCGCCATTGCGGTCGACGATGTCGGGACGCGCGGCCGAGATCGCGTTGGACGTCGCACGGCGCAGGCCGACCTGCTCGTTGGGCAGGGTCGCCAGCATCACAAGCCGGCCGGTGATCGCCAGGAAGAGCGCGGAAAAGCCGAGGATGACCAGACCGACGCGCGGCTGGCTCTTCTCGCCGCTCATCCGGAAGACGTCGCGCAGCGCGCCGAAACGGCGCCGTGGCGCGGCCTCCGGCGCTTCCTCGACGATGTGGGTCGGGGTCTCGCTCATGGACGGCCTCCCGGCGTGGTCGCACTCGGCTTGCGGTCGCGCGGCGTCTCCGTCGGCACGCCCAAGCCGAGATCCTCGAGCTTGCGGCCGATGGCATCGACCTTCGGGCCGCGATTGGGGACATCCGACATGCGCACCACCTGCGTCACCGAAAAGGGCTGCAGATCGAGATGGCGGTCGGCGAGCGCCTGCAGACGATCCGGCCGGTTCAGGAACTGCCACTCGGCCTTCAGCACGGCGATGGCGTCGCGCTCGCGCTGCGCTTTCATCCGGATCTTCTGGAGTTGCTCGGCCTCCAGCGTCGTCTCGTATTTGATCGTGTAGGCGTAGAAGGCCGAGGAGACGAGCGCCCCGATGGCGACGAGATGCAGCAGCTTGATCATGCACGGGGCCTCCGGCGGGGCTGCGGCTCGGGCAGGCCGGCGAGCGCGACGAGATCGGGACCGGCCGGGCGCGGCGGCGCCTCGTTGCGGGCGGCGGCGCGCAGCTTGGCCGAGCGGGCGCGCGGATTGAGCCGCATCTCGGCCTCGGATGGCGCCACCGGCCCACGGCTGACCAGGCTGAAGGTCGGCTGAGCGGCCGTCAACACCGGCGCGTGGCGGGAGCCGGCCGGGGCACGCCCCGAGCGCTCGGCCAGAAACTGTTTGACGATGCGATCTTCCAGCGAGTGGAAGGTGACGACCACGAGACGTCCACCCGGCGCCAGAACCTCTTCCGCCGCATGCAGCGCGCGCACGAGTTCGCCGAGTTCGTCATTGACCGCGATGCGCAGCGCCTGGAACACCCGCGTGGCGGCATGCGGCCCGCCGGGCTCCGCCCAGACGATGCCGGCCACGAGATCGGCGAGTTGCTTCGTCGTCGTCAGCGGGGCCTTGCGCCGCGCCTCGATGATCGCGCGCGCCACCGCGCGGGAACGCCGCTCCTCGCCGTAATGGTAGAAGATGTCGGCGAGGACGCCCTCCTCCGCCTCGTTGACGAGGTCGGCGGCGCTGCGGCCCTCGCGGCCCATGCGCATGTCGAGCGGCCCGTCGAAGCGGAAGGAGAAGCCTCGCTCCGCCTGATCGATCTGCATGGAGGAGACGCCGATGTCGAGCACGATGCCGTCGAGCGGGACGCGGTCGAAACGCTGCGCCTCTTCGGCGAGTTCGCTGAAACGGGCCTGCGCCAGCGTCAGCCGCCCGGCCATCTCGGACACCAGCTTCGCGCCGCCGGTGATGGCGGTCGGGTCGCGGTCGAGCGCCAGCAGGCTCGCATCCGGCGCGGCCTCGAGGATCGCGCGGGCATAGCCACCGGCGCCGAAGGTGCCGTCGAGATAGCGCCCGCCCGGCTTCGGCGCGAGTGCGCTCAACACCTCGGCGAGCAGCACGGGGATATGCGGCGCGCCCTCTTGCGACTCGATCGCGGTCTGGCCCGCCCGGCTCTGCATGCGGCCCGGCATCAGCCAGCCGCCCCACCGCTCGGCGGCGGCACGCTCAGCGCGCGCTTGACGTCGCGCAGCTTCGCCTTGGCGGCATCGAGATGCGCCTGGAACCGGGCCGGCTCCCAGATCTGGAATTTGTGGCCATGCCCGACGAAGGTCACCGCATCCGTGATCCCCGTATGCGCGCGCAGCGCCTCGCTCAGCATGATGCGGCCCTCCGGATCGACCTTCAGCACCTCCGAGGTGCCGTTCAGCGCCGTCGACAGCGACTCCCACTCCTCCGAAAAGGGCGAGAAGCCCGCGAGAATGTCGTCGATCGTCTTGCGCAGGGCGTGACCGCCGGCATCGAAGGCCGCGAGATCGAGCGCCGGATGAACGTAAAGCCCCTCGTAGCCATCCTTGGCCAGCACGGCGCGGAAGCTCGACGGGATCGAGACGCGCCCCTTGGCGTCCAGCCGGTTGGTGAAATTCGAGACGAAGCGGTCCGTCAACGCCGCCTCCCGGCCTGCTCACTGGCTGGCCGCTCGCCCGCGAAGCTTGCGGGGCGGTAGCCCCCCGCCGAAGCAGGCAAGGCGACACGATCGACCAGTTTCCGCGCGGCACACGGACCCTGATCTGACGACTGCCTGCCGGCTTCGACGGGATGATTTGGGATAGCATGGGCCTGTATGGGCGTCAACGGAATCGCGCCCGCGCAGGCGCCGCTGCGGGGGCTGTCGATCATCACAGCCCGTTAAGGTTAAGTATCCGTAACCACGCGCGATTCCTCGTTCGCAGCGGCCGGCGCGGCCACTGCGGGCGGGGAAATGACCTCAAAAAAATTATCCTGCGATCAGTCCGGATCGCTTGCGGCCAGCAGGGCTTCGCGCAGCGCTGCCAGGTCTGCGAGCAGCCGCCCGTCCGGCGGAAGGGCCGCACCGATGGCCCGGCCCATCGCACCCGGCACACAGGCCCCCTTCTCCCGCAGCCGCTCCCCCGCCTCGGTCAGATGGAGCAGGACCTGGCGCTCGTCGCTGCGGCTGCGCTCGCGCCGGATCAGACCGGCTGCCTCGAGCCGCTTGAGCAGGGGCGTCAGCGTGCCGGAATCGAGCGACAGCCGCTCGCCCAGCGCCTTCACCGTCAGCCCGTCACCTTCCCACAGCACGAGCATGACCAGATATTGCGGATAGGTGAGCCCGGTCTCCGCGAGCACGGACCGGTACATCCGGGTGAAGGCCTGGCCGGCCCGATAGACGGCGAAGCAGAGCTGCTCTTCCAGCCTGGGGCTCGCCCGCCCGGGAACTTTTTTCGACATGACCGCTTCCCTATCCGCCGCCCTCACCCGATCCGGGCCATCGCCGCGGCGATGAACCAGCATTGGCGAGCCCAATCAACTCAGCGTGAACCGCGGCGTTATGATCGTTGACAATTAGATTGTGCACGATATAAATCGAACCCGCAAGATCACCTGGTCGCAAACGGGTATGCCCGCGCGGCCCAGCAGCGAAGGAGTTCGCCATGAAGGTTCTTTACACCGCTCACGGTTCGGCCACCGGCGGCCGCGAAGGCAAGGCCGCGACCGACAGCGGCAATGTCGCCGTCGTCCTCAACACCCCAAAGGAACTCGGCGGCGGCGGCGGCGAAGGCACCAATCCCGAGCAGCTCTTCTCGATGGGCTATTCGGCCTGCTTCCTCGGCGCGCTGAAATTCGTCGCCGGCAAGGAGAAGGTGAAGATCCCCGAGGATGCGAAGGTCAGCGCCGATGTCGGCATCGGCCCGCGCGACGACGGCGCCGGATTCGGCCTGGCCGTGACGCTGACCATCTCGGTTCCGGGCGTCGACAAGGCCGTGGTCGAGGACCTCGTCCAGAAGGCCCACATCGTGTGCCCCTATTCGCATGCGACCAAGGGCAACATCGACGTCGAGCTCAAGGTGGCGTGAAGCCGAAGCACCGCGCAGAGGCTTGCGGCAATTCGCTCTGGTGAGTCGGATGGAGCGATGTTCGAGAACCGGAGCGGAGCGGATATCTCGTCCGCGAGCACCGGAAGCGCAGGACATCGCTTCAGCCGGCCGCCGGAGTAGAATTGCCAGTCGGCCTGTAAGCCGGGTTCTGGATGGCCGGAAGATCGCTCTCCCGGCGTGACGGCCATTCCTCTGGGACGCGCATTACTGCGCGCCTCGAGCAACCAACCCGGACGACAGGGCCCGGAAAAGGCCCCTCTCCGCTCGCGCGGACAGCATCGTCCCTATTCGGTTTTGCTCCCGGTGGGGCTTGCCATGCCGTCCCCGTTGCCGGGTCCGCGGTGCGCTCTTACCGCACCTTTTCACCCTTACCGCGCGTGGAGGCCGAGGCTTCCCTGCGAGGCGGTTCGATCTCTGTGGCGCTATCCCTGGGGTCGCCCCCGCCGGACGTTATCCGGCACCGTTTTTCCGTGGAGCCCGGACTTTCCTCCCTCGCAGGAACCTGCGTTCCCATGAGAGCGGCCGTCCGGCCGACTGGCGGGAGGGCTAGTGCGCGCTCCCGGCGGCTGCGTCAACCGCCACGACGCCTTCAGTTGCGGGCCGTGATGGTGCGGACCTTGGCGCAGTAGGTGCGGTTCGCCCCGCTCATGCGCTCGGCCATGTGGCCGCTCTGATACTTCATGATGGTGCGGCAGGTGTCGCCGCCAGCCGCCCGATAGGCCATGGCGAGGTATTTCATCGCGTAGCGGGCGTTGGTCTCGGGATCCAGCAAACCGCCGGCGCCTCCCGTATAGCCCATGCCGCGCGCAGTCTGGTGGCGGATCTGCATCAGCCCGTAGTTGCCCGCATTGGCGGCACGGGGATTGTAGCGGCTCTCGATCCGCACCACGGCATCGGCCAGCGAGAAGGGCACGCCATTGGCGGCCGCATGGCGCGCGACCAGTGCCTTGAGCCCCTCCGATCCGGCAGGAGCCGACAGAGCGGCCCGCTCCGCCTTCGCCTTCTTCCCATCGCTCGATGCGGCGGGCGCGGCTGCTTCCTCCGGCTTGGCTTCGCCCGCCGCTGCGGCCGCTTTCTCCCGCTGGATCTCGGCCTCGCGAACGATGAACGCCCGGGCGTCCGTCTCGTCATTGACCTGGGCCTGGGCCGGCTGGAGCGATGCGAGGCAAATCGCGACGACGGCGAGAGCGCCGCTGGAGGTATACCGCATGATCGACTGAACCTTTGCTACCGCCTATTGGCTAGAAGGCGCAGTCCAGTGATCAGTAAATGTGACGAGAATCTGTCCCTCGATTCGCCAAATCGTTCGATTTGTACCTTGATCCGGCCGATCTACGTATTCTTACTGGAAAGTATTGAGCATGTAAAAATTCGCCCCCGACACTTCGCGGTCCCGAGCCGGCTGTGTATTGGCGCCCACCCGGCACTTTGTGCCCTATTTCCGCCATAATTGAGGTTTGCGACCGGATAACGCGGCGAGTCGGCCTCATGCCGGGGCTGTCGGCGCAGCTGCGTTCTGGTTATGGTCGCGCCGTCACCACAGCGCCCGGAGTCGCCTGAACCATGGTTTCGTCTTTCTGGGGGCTGCTGGGCGGCGGCGGCCTCGGCCTCGTTCTCGGCGGCCCGCTCGGCGCCCTGCTCGGGGCACTCGCCGGCCATATGCTGGTCGACCGCGAGGGTTCCCCCTTCGGCGCGGCGCCCCGCGAACTGGTCTTCACCACCGGCCTCGTCGCGCTCGCCGCCAAGATGGCCCGTTCCGACGGCGTGGTGACGCGCGACGAGGTCGCCGCCTTCCAGCGCATCGTCACCGTCCCGCCCGAGCAGCAGGCGCGCATCGAGATGCTGTTCGATCTCGCCAAGCAGACCAGCGCCGGTTTCGAAGCCTATGCCGGGCAGATCGCCGAGAGCTTCCGCGACGAACCGGCCCTGCTCGAGGACGTGCTCGACGGGCTCTTCCTGATCGCGGCCGCTGATGGCGCGATCCACCAGGACGAGCACGCCTATCTCCGCGAGGTCGCGACGATCTTCGGCATCGACGAGGCCGGTTTTGCCCGCATCGAGGCCCGCCATGTGCGGCGCGCCGACGATCCCTATCTCGTGCTGGGCGCCTCGCGCGAGATGGGCGACGAAGAGCTCAAGCGGCATTACCGCCAGCTCGTCGCCCAGAACCACCCGGACCGCGAGTTCGCCCGCGGCCTGCCCGAGGAGGCGGTCGCCATCGCCACCCGCCGCCTCGCCGCGATCAACGCCGCCTGGGACCGGATCGAGCGCGAGCGCGGTCTGCGGGCGCGGCTCAGCATCGAGCCGGCCTGAGCCTCAGCGCATGAGCAGAGACGCCACCCCGGACAGCCGCTTCGCGGCCAAGATCTTCCCCTCGCCCAACCATGGCGAACGCAAGGGCGGTCCCCTTGAGGGCGCGCCACGCCGGCCGGACATGCTGATCCTGCACTACACCGGCATGCCAGTTGCCGGCGAAGCCCTGCAATGGCTCTGCAACCCGGTCTCGCAGGTCTCCTCGCACTACTTCGTCTTCGAGAACGGCCACACGCTCCAGCTCGTGCCGGAAGCCCGCCGCGCCTGGCATGCCGGCGCCTCGCACTGGGCCGGCGAGAGCGACATCAACTCCTGCTCGATCGGCATCGAGATCGCCAATCCCGGCCATCCCGGCGGCCTGCCCGATTTCCCGGAGGAGCAGATCACAGCCACGCTCAACCTCTGCCGCGACATCTGCGAGCGATGGGCCATCCCGCCTGAGCGCGTGCTCGCCCATTCCGATGTCGCCCCGGGCCGCAAGATCGACCCCGGCGAGAAATTCCCCTGGCGCCATTTTGCGCAAGGCGGCGTCGGCCTCTGGAGCGAACCCGCGCCGATCCGCAGCGGCCGCTTTTTCGCCCGCGGCGACTCGGGCCAGCCGGTCGAGGCATTGCAGGCGATGTTCGCGATGTTCGGCTACGGCGTCGCGGTCGACGGCATCTATGACGAGAAGCTGGAAGCGGTGGTCGCCGCCTTCCAGCGCCACTGGCGCCAAGACAAAGTTGACGGCGTCGCCGACGCCTCGACGATCACGACCCTGCGGGATCTGATCGCCGCGACGCAGGGTTCGCGGACAGCGTGACCCATCGACTTCTGACGCCGAAACAACCGGAAACCGACCTCTCCTCAACATTGCGGTAAGTTAACTCGCCGCCGAACACGGATTCTGGCATGGTGCGGCGGCTGAAAAGACGTCGGCCATGCCGACGCGACGATGGGGACCAATTTGCGCAAGTGGGTGATCGGAACGGGTGTCGTGGCCGTGCTCGCGGCCGGCGGCTACTGGGCGTGGCGTCCGGCCGGCGGTCCCTCCAGCGAGGCGGCCTACAGGACGGCTCCGATCGACCGCGGCCAGATCACCGCCGCCGTGCGCGCCACGGGCACCTTGACGCCGATGACGACCGTGCTGGTCGGCTCGCAGCTCTCCGGCCAGATCGTCGAAATCCTCGCCGACTACAATTCGCAGGTGAAGGCCGGACAGGTCGTCGCCCGCCTCAACAGCGATCAGATCAAGACACGTCGCGACGCCGCGCAGGCAGACCTGATGCAGGCAAAGGCCGATCTCCTGGTCAAGCGCGCCCAGCTCGACCGCGCCCGCTCGACGCGGCTCAAGGCCAATTCGACCGTCAGGGACCTCGAAGCCCAGCGCGACCGCACCGCAGCCCAGCTCGCCGATGCGAAGCGCACTTTCGAGCGCCAGAGCGAGTTGTTCAGCCGCGGCGCCGGCTCGCAGCAGACGCTCGACACCGCCCGCACCCAGCTCGAGGTCCAGACGGCGACGCTCGCCTCCAGCGAGGCACAGGTCGCCTCGGCCAAAGCCGAACTCAACGGCCTCGACGCCGATATTCTCCTCGCCGAGGGTCAGGTCGCGTCCGGCGAGGCGCTGATCGCCCAGCGTGACGCCAAGCTCAAGGACATCCTGATCGACCTCGAGCGCACCGACATCCGCTCGCCCGTGGACGGCGTCGTCGTACAGCGACAGGTCGATCTCGGCCAGACGGTTGCCGCCTCGCTTTCGACGCCGACCCTGTTCCAGATCGCGCAGGACCTGCGCACCATCGACATCTACGCCAATGTCGACGAGGCCGATGTCGGCCGCCTGAAGCCGGGCCAGCCGACGACCTTTACCGTCAACGCCTATCCCAACCGCACTTTCGAGGGCCGCGTCGAAATGGTGCGCCTCGGCGCGCAGACCATCCAGAACGTCGTCACCTATACCGGCGTGATCCGGGTCGAAAACCGGGACATGGCACTGCTGCCCGGCATGACCGCCAATCTCCAGGTCGTCACCGAGGACCGGCGCGACGTGCTGCGCGTGGCGAACGCCGCCCTGCGCTTCCGCCCGCCAGGAGCGGCTGGTGGGTCGGCACCTGCCACCGGAGCGGCCGTTGCGGCAGCCCCCTCCACCCGCGGCGGCGGGCCTGGCCAGGCCGCCGCCTTCCGCGAGCGCATCGAAACCGAATTGCAGCCGACGCCCGAGCAGAAGCAGGCCATCGCCGCGATCATGCAGGAGCGTCGCGCCGGCTTCCGCGAGGCCATGGCCGGCATGAGCGAGGACGAGCGCCGCGCGGTCTTCCGCAAGGCGCGCGCCGACATGATCGCCAAGGTCGCCGCCGTGCTCGACCCCGAGCGCCGAGCCAAGTTCGAGGCGATGATGCAGGAGGGCCGCGGCGCGCCGCAGCAGGGCATGCCCGGCCGCGTCTATGTGCTCGGCGAGGACGGCCTCCCCCGCGCCGTGCCGGTCATGCTCGGCCCGACCGACGGCGCCTATACCGAACTCCTCTCCGGTGAGCTGACCGAGGGCCAGGCGGTCATCGTCGGTGGCGGACCGCGCCCCGCGGCCACGGCGCCCGCTACCCCCGCCGGCCCGCCCATGCGCGGCGGCCCGCCGCGTCTGTTCTGATGGGCGCGCCCTCCACCCTCGCGGCGCAGCCATGTCGCTGATCGAAGCCCGCGCGCTCTCCCGCGTCTACGACCTCGATTCCGGCCGGGTGACCGCGCTTGACCGGGTCTCGCTCGACATCGAGGCCGGCGACCTCGTGGCGGTGATGGGCCCGTCCGGCTCGGGCAAATCCACCTTCATGAACCTGATCGGCTGCCTCGACCGGCCGACCGGCGGACATTACCGGCTCGACGGCGTCGCGGTCGAAACGCTCGGCAGTGATGGCCTTGCAGAACTGCGCAACCGCAAGCTCGGCTTCGTCTTTCAGCAGTTCAACCTGCTGCCGCGCGTCGACGCCTGCGCCAATGTCGAGCTGCCGATGGTCTATGCCGGGGCCGACCGCAAGACGCGGCGCCAGCGCGCGCTCGCCGCTCTCGGCCGGGTCGGGCTGGCCGAACGCGCCCATCACCGGCCGATGCAGCTTTCAGGCGGGCAGCAGCAGCGCGTCGCCATCGCCCGTGCGCTGGTCAACGAGCCTCGCCTGCTGCTGGCCGACGAGCCGACGGGCGCGCTCGACAGCCGCACCGCGCTGGAGATCCTCGCGCTCTTCCAGGATCTCAATCGCGAGGGCGTCACCGTCGTCCTCGTCACCCATGACGCCGAGGTCGCGCGCCACGCCCGCCGCGTCATCCGCTTCCGCGACGGCCGGCTCCTCAGCGACCAGCGGCAGGAGGCGGCCGACGCCCGCACGGCGCTGGCGTCCATCGACTCCCGTGCAGCGGCGGAGCCCGATCCCGCGCCGGAGCCCGTCCCGTGAGCATCCTCGAGGCCATCCGCTCCGCGCTCTCGGCCATCGGCGCCAATGCGCTGCGCTCGGCCCTGACGATGCTCGGCATCATCATCGGCGTCGCCGCCGTCATCGCCATGGTCGCGATCGGCTCGGGCGCCCGAGAGCGAGTGACCTCTCAGATCAAGTCGCTGGGCGCCAATCTCGCCATCGTCCAGTCCGGCAACGTCACGCAGGGCGGCGCCCGGCTCGGCGCCGGCGCCTCCTCGACCCTGACCGACGAGGACGCGACCGCCATCGCCCGGGAGGTCGACGGTGTGCTGGCCGCCGCCCCGGTCATCGTCACACGCGCGCAGGCCGTGTTCGGCGGCGCCAACTGGTCGACCCAGATCACCGCAACCGATCTCGATTTCTTCACCGCGCGCGAATGGGAGGTCGGCGAAGGCCGCCTGTTCGAGCCGGAGGAACTGCGCCGTGGCGAGATCGTCGCCATCATCGGCCAGACAGTGGCGCGCAATCTCTTCGGCGAGCAGAACCCGCTCGAACAGCAGTTCCGCATCCGCAATGTACCCTTCAAGGTCATCGGCGTGATGGCGCCCAAGGGCCAGTCGGCGCTGGGCCAGGACCAGGACGACGTCATCTTCGTGCCGCTCGACACCGGCCGGCGCCGCATCGTCGGCCGCAACTACGCCCGCGACCGCTCGGTCCAGACCATCATGGTCAAATTCGCCAGCGAGGAGGCGATCGCGCCCGGCATCGAACAGACAAGCGCGCTGCTGCGCCAGCGCCACAGGCTGATGGCGGACCAGGAAGACGACTTTATCGTCCGCAACCTGACCGAGATCGCCAACACCGCCACCCAGGCCGCCAATACACTGTCCTGGCTGCTGGCGGCGGTGGCCGGCGTCTCGCTGCTCGTCGGCGGCATCGGCATCATGAACATCATGCTCGTCTCGGTCACGGAGCGGACGCGCGAGATCGGCCTTAGGCTCGCGGTGGGCGCGCGCCAGCGCGACGTGCTGGCGCAGTTCCTGATCGAGGCGACGACGCTCGCCACCATCGGCGGGGCGGTCGGCATCGCGCTCGGCATCGGCTCGGCGCTCACGATTGCGCGAATTGCCGGCTGGCCCTCTGTCGTCTCGCTCGAAACGATCGCCATCGCCGTCGGCGTCTCGGGCCTGATCGGCGTGTTTTTCGGCTTCTATCCCGCCCGACAGGCCGCGCGGCTCGATCCCATTGAGGCGCTGCGCCGGGAGTGACCGGCGCGCTTTCGCGCATCTCTGAAAGGGTCGTTTAACACGGCTGGGCTAGTGTTTCGGGCATGTCCAAGCCCGTCGCAAACCGGATCTGATGCTCGAGACCTCGACGCCCCCGGGCGCTCTCGGCGCCGCAAGCCTCTACAGCCAGGCTCTGTCAGGGCCCGGTGGTGCGTGGTCCTGCGACCTCGCCACGGAGACCGTGAGCTGGACGGACGGCGTTTACGACCTCTTCGAGATTCGGCGCGGGCAGACCCTCCATCGCTCGATGGCGCTCGACGTCTATCAAAGCCAAAGCCGCAGTGAGATGGAGCGGCACCGGGCTGCCGCCATCCGCAGCGGGAAGGGTTTCGTGCTGGACTGCCAGCTTCGCTCGGGCGGCCGCAGCCGCTGGATGCGCCTGCGCCTCGGCGTCAGCTACGACCAGGGTCGCCCGATCCGGATCTTCGGCTCCAAGCAGGACGTCACCGCCGAGAAGAAGATGTGGGACGGGCTCGTGACTGTCTCATCCAAAGATCCGCTGACCGGCCTGACGAACCGGCGCGCCTTCGAGGAGGCCACGCGCGAACTCAGCCGTCATGCGAACGAGTCCCATGGCTTCGCTCTCGCCGTGGTCGCGATCGACGATGTCGAGGGGCTGCGCGAGCGCCATGACCATGCCGGTGCGGTCGACTGCCTGCGCTGCGTCGGCGAACGTCTGGCACGCCTGTTTCCGGATGCGATCCTGGTCGCGCGCATCGGCGGGGCCGAATTCGCCCTGCTGCTTCGCGGCGGCACCGCCAAGGCGATGGAGGCAACTCTGGCCAACGCGCACCGGCTGCTGGCTCGCCCGGTGCCGCGCGGCAGCGGCGCGATCGAACTGCAACTGTCGATCGGCGCCGCCTTGCTGAAACCCTCTCATAGCAACGATCCGAAGCGGCTCTTTGCCGAGGCCGATTCCGCGCTTTATGTCGCGCGGGCGGCCGGCGGCAATGTCGTGCGGGTCTTCGACGGCATGATCGCGCGGCCGCCTGCGACCGCGCCGATCCAAGCGGCGGGGCTCAGCCTTTGACGCTCTTGACCACGTCGGCGACATTGGCGCCGAAGGCTTCCGCCGTCTTCAGGTCGCCCGGGATCATCTCGTCGACGCCCGCATCGGAGGGCGAGGTCACGAGCAGGCCCTGATAGCCGCCGAGATTGTTGAGATCGTCGCGGGTGCTCGACTTGGCGTTGGACGGATGCATCCCCGTGCCGGTCCAGAGCATCTTGTGCTGGGCGGCGAGCAGCGCGAGATAGGCGATAGTCGAGCCCTTGTCGCCGTTCAGCGTCGCGGAATTGGTGAAACCGGCCGCGATCTTGCCCTTCCAGTCCATCGTGTACCAAGGCTTGCTGGAGGCGTCGGCGAATTTTTTGAACTGCCAGGAGACGCTGCCCATATAGGTCGGCGAACCGAAGACGATGCCGTCGGCGGCCTTGAGCGTGGCCCAGGCGGCCTCGGGCAGATTTCCGTCCGCATCGATCGCCAGCAATTCGACGGTCGCGCCCGTGCCGCGCGCACCCTTGGCGACATGCTCGGCGACCTTGGCGGTATGGCCATAGCCGGAATGGAACACGATAGCGATCTGGGTCATGAGAGCCTCCTGAGGATCAATCTGTAAGGTGGCTCCAAGATGTTGCGGCGCGGCGACGTCCGCAACGGTCAAACGATTGCCTCCGCGCAGGCTCGGAATGGCGCCGGTGCAATGCCGGCCGAGGCTCAACCCAGCGGCTTGATGAAGACGATGTTGCCGTCGAGCGAGCGGCCGGTTTCCCGCCAGCCATGGCGGCGATAGAAGCGCTCCGCCCTCGTGCCGGCACCGGTGGTGAGATGGGCCTGAACGATCCCGGCCGCCACCAGACCCGCGAGGGCCGCGTCAAGCAGCGCCCGGCCATGGCCCTGCCCCTCATGGTCCGGATCGACGAACAGCCCCCAGATCAGCCCCGTCTGGGGATTGGCGCAGGTAAAGCCGGCGATCTCGCCATCGGCCTCCGACACCAGGAAGATCGCGTGATCGCGGTACCAGGCGACTTCTGCATCGGTCACGCGCGAGGGGTCCGACAGCACGTTCTCGCGCACGCCCATGCGGATCGCATGGATGCGCGGCTGATCGGCTAGGGTCGCCTTGCGGATCACGGGCGAGGCTGCGGTCATCAGCGTTTGCGGACGAACTCGGTTCGCAGCACGAGCCCGCGGATCGTCTCGTGCCGGCAGTCGATCTCCTCGGGATCATCGGTGAGGCGGATCGAGCGGATCACCGTGCCCTGCTTCAGCGTCTGCCCGGCGCCCTTGACCTTGAGATCCTTGATCAGCACGACGGAATCGCCGTCGGCGAGCACATTGCCGGCGGAATCGCGCACGACCACGCTGTCGGTTGCGGCCGCTGCGGCCATCTCAGAGGCGGGGCGCCACTCGCCCGTCACCTCGTCATAGACGTAGTCGTCGTCAGCCATGGTCGTTCTTCCGCATCCGGTTTCGGGCCGATCGGCCCTGCGGGGCTATACGCCGCCCCGCCGCCAATCCACAAGAGCGGAATGTAGAAAAGACGGAGGCCGCCTGCCCTACTCCGCCGCCTCGAGCCGATAGCTCGCGGGCTCATAGTTGAGGATCGGCGCCAGCCAGCGCTCGACCTCATGGATCGGCATACCCTTGCGGGCGGCATAGTCCTCGACCTGGTCGCGCTCGACCTTGGCAACGCCGAAGTAATAGGCCTCCGGATGCGCGAGGTAGAGCCCCGACACGGAGGAGCCCGGCCACATCGCGAAGCTCTCGGTCAGCTTCACGCCGACGCGGGATTCCGCCTTGAGCAGCTCGAACAGCGTCGCCTTCTCGGTATGGTCGGGCTGGGCGGGATAGCCGGGTGCCGGTCGGATGCCGCGATATTCTTCGCGGATCAGATCCTCGTTGGAGAGCGCCTCGTCGGGGGCGTAACCCCAGTAGTCGCGCCGCACGAGCTGGTGCATCCGCTCGGCGAAGGCTTCCGCGAAACGATCCGCCAACGCCTTGACCATGATCGAGCGGTAATCGTCATTGTCGCGCGCGAACTTCTCCGAGATGCGCTCTTCCTCCGCCCCGGCCGTGACGACGAAGCCGCCGATATAGTCGGGCCGGTCGACACCTTCCGGCGCGACGAAATCCGCGATGCACATGTTCGGCTTGCCGTCGCGCTTGGAGAGCTGCTGGCGCAGGCCGTGCAGCGTCGCCAGACGCTCGGTGCGGCTTTCGCCGGTGTAGAGCGCGATGTCGTCGCCGACCGCATTGGCGGGCCAGAAGCCGATCACCGCCTTCGGGTTGAACCAGCGCTCCTCGACGATGCGCTTCAGCATGGCCTGGGCATCGTCCCAGAGGGCGCGTGCCGCTCGCCCCTGCGTCTCGTCCTCGAGGATCGCCGGGAAGCGCCCCTTCATCTCCCAGGTCTGGAAGAAGGGGGTCCAGTCGATCAGCGGCACGAGGTCGGCGAGATCATAGGTGCGGAAGGTCCGCGTCCCGAGGAAGCTGGGCTTCGGCGGCTGATAGGCGCTCCAGTCGGGCTTGAAGGCGTTGGCGCGGGCCTTGGCCAGCGGCAGGCGCTGCTTATCGGCCTCCGAGCGGCGATGCGCCGCCGAGACCTTGGCATATTCCTCGCGGATGCCCTCGACATAGGCCGGCTTCTGGTCCTGCGAGAGCAAGCTGGAGACCACGCCGACGGCGCGCGACGCGTCGGTGACGTAGACCGCCTGCCCCTTCTCATAGGCCGGGTGGATCTTCACCGCCGTGTGGACACGGCTCGTCGTCGCCCCGCCGATCAGCAGCGGAATGTCGAAGCCCTCGCGCTCCATCTCGGAGGCGACCGTCACCATCTCGTCGAGCGAGGGCGTGATCAGCCCCGACAGGCCGATGATGTCGACCTTCTCCTTGCGCGCCACGTCCAGGATCTTCTGCGTCGGCACCATCACGCCGAGGTCGATGACCTCGTAATTGTTGCACTGGAGCACGACGCCGACGATGTTCTTGCCGATGTCGTGGACATCGCCCTTGACCGTCGCCATCAGCACCTTGCCGGCGGCCGAGCGTTCGGAGCCGCCGTTCAGGCGCTTCTCCTCTTCCATGAAGGGCATGAGGTAGGCCACCGCCTGCTTCATCACGCGGGCCGACTTCACCACCTGCGGCAGGAACATCTTGCCCGCGCCGAACAGGTCGCCGACGACGTTCATGCCGGCCATCAGCGGCCCTTCGATCACATGCAGCGGCTTCTCGGCCTGCTGGCGCGCCTCCTCCACATCGACATCGATGAAGGCGGTGATGCCGTTGACCAGCGCATATTCAAGCCGCTTCTCGACCGGCCCCTCGCGCCAGGCCATGTCCTTGCCGGAAAACGACACCGAGCCGTCGCCCTTGAAGCGCGGCGCCGCGTCGAGCAGCCGCTCGGTCGCATCCTTGCGCCGGTTGAGGACGACATCCTCGCAGAGTTCGCGCAGCTCGGGGTCGAGATCGTCATAGGAGCCGAGCTGGCCCGCATTGACGATGCCCATATCCATGCCGACCTTGATGGCGTGGTAGAGGAAGACCGAGTGCATCGCCTCGCGGACCTTCTCGTTGCCGCGGAACGAGAAGGACAGGTTCGAGACGCCGCCCGAGATATGGGCGTGCGGCAGGGTCTCGCGGATCGTCTTAGTCGCTTGAATAAAGTCGTTGCCGTAGTTGTCGTGCTCCTCGATGCCCGTCGCCACGGCGAAAACGTTGGGGTCGAAGATGATGTCCTCGGGCGGGAACCCGATCTGCTCGGTCAGGAGCTTGTAGGCGCGCGTGCAGATCTCGATCTTGCGCTCATAGGTGTCGGCCTGCCCCTTCTCGTCGAAGGCCATCACCACCACGGCCGCCCCGTAGTTGCGGCAGATGCGCGCCTGCTCGAGGAAGGCCTCCTCGCCCTCCTTCATCGAGATCGAGTTGACGATCGGCTTGCCCTGGATCGTCTTCAGGCCGGCCTCGATGATCGGAAACTTGGAGGAATCGACCATGATCGGAACGCGGCTGATGTCCGGCTCCGAGGCGATCAGGTTCAGGAACTCGGTCATCGCCTTCTCGGAATCGAGCAGGCCCTCGTCCATGTTGACGTCGATCACCTGTGCGCCGTTGGCGACCTGGTCGCGCGCCACGTCGAGCGCCGCGGCATAGTCGCCATTGGTGATCAGCTTGCGGAACTTGGCCGAGCCGGTGACGTTGGTGCGCTCGCCGACATTGACGAAGGGGATCGTCTCGTCGAGCGTGAAGGGCTCGAGCCCGGCCAGCCGCAGATAACGCTTGATCTCCGGCACCTGGCGCGGCGCCTTGCCGGCCACCGCCTGCGCGATCGCCGCGATATGCCCCGGCGTCGTGCCGCAGCAGCCGCCGACGACATTGACGAGGCCCGCATCGGCAAACTCGGCCAGCATCGCGGCCGTCGCCTCGGGGCTTTCGTCATACATCCCGAATTCATTGGGTAGGCCGGCATTGGGATAGGCGCAGATCAGCGTGTCGGCGACGCGCGACAGGTCCTTGATATGGGCGCGCATCTCGCGCGCGCCGAGCGCGCAGTTGAGGCCGATCGTCAGCGGCGCGGCATGGCGCACCGCGTTCCAGAAGGCCTCCGTCGTTTGGCCGGACAGGGTGCGCCCCGAGAGATCGGTGATCGTTCCGGAGATCATCACCGGCAAGCGGATGCCGCGCTCGCGATAGACGTTCTCGATCGCGACGATCGCCGCCTTGGCATTGAGCGTGTCGAAGATCGTCTCGACGAGGATGATCTCGGACCCGCCGTCGATCAGCCCGCGCACCTGCTCGGCATAGGAGTCGCGCACCTGGTCGAAGGTCACAGCCCGGAAGCCCGGATTGTTGACGTCCGGCGAGATCGACAGCGTGCGGTTGGTCGGGCCGATCGCGCCGGCGACATAGCGGCGCCGCCCATCCGCCTTCTGGGCGATGGCAGCCGCCTCGCGGGCAAGCTTCGCCGACACCACGTTGAGCTCATAGGCCAGCGCCTCCATGCCGTAATCGGCCTGGGCGATCTGGGTCGAGGAGAAGGTGTTGGTCTCGACGATGTCGGCGCCGGCCTGGAAGTAAGCCAGGTGGATGTCACGGATCGCGTCCGGCTGGGTCAGCACCAGCAGGTCGTTGTTGCCCTTGAGGTCGTGGTTCCAGCCCTTGAAGCGCTCGCCCCGGAAATCCGCTTCGGAGAACTTCTGGTTCTGGATCTGCGTCCCCATCGCGCCGTCGAGGACGAGGATGCGCTCGGACGCGGATTGGCGCAGCGCGCGCTCGATCTCGGCACCGTCGACGGGGGTGGGCTGGAAATCTGACATTGTCACGCCTTCATCGAAGCCGGATCGACTCGCTCGATCCGGCAGCCCTCGTCCTTGGGAGCGCCGGGCAAGCGCCTCTAAGGACGAGGTCGTGTTGAGATCACTCCGCCGCAGCCGCCTGCGGTTCGCCACGCTCCGGCTTCACCCCGACCAGATGGCAGATGGCATAGACCAGATCGGCTTTGTTCATCGTGTAGAAGTGCAGGTCCCCGACGCCGCGGTCGATCAGGTCGAGCACCTGCTCGGCGCAGACCGCCGCCGCGACGAGACGGCGCGTCGCGGCATCGTCCTCGAGCCCCTCGAAGCGATCGGCCAACCATTGCGGCACGCTCGCGCCCGTCTTGCGGGCGAAATTGGCGGTCTGCTTGAAGTTCTGCACGGGCACGATGCCGGGCAGGATCGGAATGTCGATCCCGGCGGCGCGGACCTTGTCGAGATAGCGGAAATAGACGTCGTTATCGAAGAAGAACTGCGTGATGGCGCGCGTCGCTCCCGCATCGACCTTCTTCTTCAGCGCGTCGATATCGGCGTCCAGCGACGCGGCCTCCGGATGCTTCTCCGGATAGGCCGAGACCGTGACCTCGAAATCGCCGATGCGCTTTAGCCCCGCCACCAGATCCGAGGTCTGGTGATAGCCCTGCGGATGCGGCTCGTAGACCGTGCCGAGCCCGCCCGCCGGATCGCCGCGCAGCGCCACGACATGGCGGACGCCCGCCTCCCAATAGCCGCGGATGACCTCATCAACCTCGTCACGCGAGGCTGAAACGCAGGTGAGATGCGCCGCCGGCTTCAGCGCCGTCTCCTCGACCATGCGCTTGACGGTGGCGTGGGTGCGCTCGCGCGTCGAACCGCCGGCGCCATAGGTCACCGAAACGAAGGAGGGCGCGAGCGGCTCCAGCCGGCGCACGCTCTCCCAGAGCGAAACCTCCATCTCCGGCGTCTTGGGCGGGAAGAACTCGAAGGAGATCTTCGGGCGGCGGGTGCCGTGCCGGCTGGGTCGGAAAGCGTTCATCAGGCCACCTCGAGATTGGTGCGTCGCGGCATCGGATCGGACTGGACGCGCCGGTCGCAACCCCGCCAGAGCATGACCGGCAACTGGCCGGAGCCGCCGCCGGCGAGCGTGATTTCCTCGGAGAGATCGCAGGCGAGCCCGCTCTCGGCGAACCAGCCGGCAATCTGCGCCCGCGAGAAGCCGAGGCGGCGATGCGCGTGCTCGGTTCGCAGGAACTCCATCTCGTGCGGGGCGAAATCGACGACGATCAGCCGCCCGCCAGGGGCCAGCATCGCCGCCGCTTCGCGCACGGCGCGGCCGGGATCGTCGAGGAAGTGCAGAACCTGGTGGATCACCACGAGGTCGAAGCTGCCGCGCGGAAAAGGCAGCGCATAGATGTCGCCCTGGCGCAGCTCGACGCGGGCCAGACCGGCGGCCTCGAGATTGGCGCGGGCCACCGCCAGCATGGCGTGGTTGGCGTCGACGCCGACGGCGCGGCCGAATTTCGGCGCGATGCGCTGGAGCATCCGGCCCGTGCCGGTGCCGAGATCGAGCAGGCTGCCAGGCGAGCCCTTGCCGACGGCAGCCTCGACGGCGGCCTCCACCGCCTCGTCGGGCACATGCAGCGAGCGCAGCCGGTCCCAGTCGCGCGCCACGCTGGCGAAATAGGCCTGCGCCGCCTCCGCCCGGGTGCCCCGCACCGCGGCGAGCCGCTCGCGATCGGCCGTCAGGACCGGGTCGGAGCGGTCGAGCCAGGTGGCGAGAGAAGCGGCGAAGGCCCCGCCCGCTCCAGTTTCGTCCAGGCGGAAAAAGGCCCAGGCGCCCTCGCGCGAGCGACGCACCAGCCCCGCCTCCGCCAGGAGCTTGAGATGGCGCGAGATGCGCGGCTGCGATTGGCCGAGGATGTCGGTGAGGTCCGAGACCGACAATTCGCCCTCCGACAGCAGCGCCAGGATGCGCAGCCGCGTCTCTTCGCCCGCCGCGCGCAGCGCAGCCAGCAGGACGTCGGACGGCAGGGTGGTCGGTAGGCGCAAGGCAGGCTCCGCATCAACCAAAAACATATAAAGATATGTTTATGTCGCTTCGCCGGCGGGCGCAACAGCTTTCTCGGTTGGAACCGCCCCAGGCTGGCCGGCCGGTTAACGGTCCTTAACCACACGCCCCAGCGCTGCGAACAGCCGCGGATCGCCCGACTGGGCGACGTTGAAGCGCATGAAGCGGCTGGCACTCTGCGACAGGCTGTAGACGTTCCCGGGCGCCAGCACGATGTCCTGCGCCAGCAAGCGCTGCGCGATGACGGCGGAATCCAGCCCTTCCGGCAGCCGGCACCACAGGAACATGCCGCCGCGCGGCTCGATCCAGGGCTCGATGCCGATGGCATGGAGCCTGGCCGCCGTCTCGCCCATCGCCCGCGCGAGCCGCGTGCGGAGCCCGTCCATATGCCGGCGATAGCCGCCATCCTTCAGCACGCCGAGCACGAGCTCGGCCGCCAGCCGCCCCGTCCCGAAGGAGCCCGCGATCTTCAGGTCGATCAGCCCCTCGATCCAGTCGCGCCGAGCGGCGATGTAGCCGCAGCGCACCGAGGCCGAGAGCGACTTGGAGAAGCTGCCGATCTGGACGACGCGCTCCAGCCCGTCGAAGGCGGCGAGACGCGGCGCCGGCTCCAGCTCGAAATCGGCGAAGATGTCGTCCTCGACGATGGTCAGGCCGAAGGGTTCGGACAGCTTAAGCAACCGGTGCGCGACAACTGGCGACAGGCTCGCCCCGGTCGGATTGTGCAGACCCGAATTGGTGACGTAGAGCCGCGGCCGGTGCTCGGACAGAACCTGCTCGAAGGCGGCGAGATCGGGACCGTTCGGCCCGAAGGGCACGCCCACCATCCGCACGCGATGCGCCCTCAGCAGGGCATGGAAGTTGAAGTAGCAGGGATCGTCGACGAGCACCGTGTCGCCGGGCTCGACGAGGAGGCTGCAGACGAGATCGAGCGCCTGCGTACCGGATTCGGTGAGCAGGATCTGGTCCGGCGCGGCTTCGATGCCATGCCCCGCCAGCCGGCGCGACAGCCACAGTCGCAGCGGCGCCAGCCCCAACGGCGTGCCGTAATCGGCCAGCGTCTCGGCCGGGGCTCGCGAGAGCGCCCGCAGCGAACGACGCAGGCTCTCCTGCGGCAGCCACTCCGCCGGTAGCCAGCCACAGCCCGGCTTCAGGACCGTGTCGCCGGCATCCAGCGTCTGCCGCGACACCCAGAAGGGATCGACCGCGCGCTCCAGCCGCGGCCCGAGATCGGCGGGCGAGAAGGGCTGCGGCGGGCCGGCGACGAAGAAGCCGGAGCCCCGCCGCGCCTCGATCGCGCCCTCCGCCGCCAGCCGGTCATAGGCCTCGACCACCGTGGATTTCGACACTGCCATCGCGGTGGCGAAGGCGCGGATCGAGGGAAGCCGCGCGCCCGGCGCCAATCTCCGCCCCGTGATGCGCTCGCGGATGGCGCCCATGACGGCACCGACGCGAGTTTCAGGACGCCGCAGTTCGCTCCTGTCAGCCACCGGCTGTTCCGACTCTGTCATCAGTACAGTTTGCCTCAATTGTCCGGACCTGTCTCTGGGCGATGTGCTTGGTCCGCAGCAATGACCCCTCCCACAGCGATGGAGGAACTGCGCATGGTCGAAGACAGGACGAGTGGTCTGGTGAACGGCCTGCTGGGGGTGATCATCTTCGCGGGCTCGCTGCCAGCGACGCGGGTCGCGGTGGCGGATTTCGACCCGGTGTTCCTGACGCTCGCCCGCGCCGCCATCGCAGGCCTGCTCGGACTGGCCCTGCTGCTCCTCTTCCGCGAGAAGCGGCCCTCGCGATCCGACATCCTGCCTTTGGTGGTGGTCTCGCTCTGCGTCGTCATCGGCTTCCCGCTGCTGACGGCGCTTGCGCTGCGGCACGTCACGGCGGCGCATTCGATCGTCTTCATTGGCCTCCTGCCGCTCGCCACCGCGCTGTTCGGCGTGCTGCGCGGCGGCGAACGCCCGCGTCCGGCGTTCTGGCTGCTCTCGGGCCTCGGCAGCGCTCTCGTCGTCGGCTTCGCCCTGAGCCAGGGCTTCGCCGCCGCCCCGACCGGCGACCTGTTGATGCTCGCCGCGATCGTGGTCTGCGGCTGGGGCTACGCCGAGGGCGCGACACTGTCGCGGCGGCTCGGCGGCTGGCAGGTCATCTCCTGGGCGCTGCTGCTGGCACTGCCCGTCACGGCGAGCGCCGCGTTGGCGCTGCGCCCCGCCAGCATGGCGGCGACAAGCACGCCCGCCTGGCTCGGCCTCGCCTATGTCTCGCTCTTCAGCATGCTGATCGGCTTCGTCTTCTGGTATCGCGGCCTCGCCCAGGGCGGCATCGCGGCCGTCGGGCAGTTGCAGTTGCTGCAGCCCTTCTTCGGCCTCGCTCTGGCCGGATTGCTGATCGGCGAGACGGTGACCTGGCCGATGCTGATGGCGTGCGCGGCCGTCGCGGCCTGCGTCGCCGGCGCCCGGCGCTTCGCCCGCTAACCTGTCGTGACCGGCGGGATCACCACCACCGCATCACCCACTGCGATCGGGCCGGCCAGGTCGACGCTCAGTACCAGCCCGCGCAGACCGGCAGCCGCCTTGACGAAGCGGAACAGGAGTTCGGGGCGCCCGCTCGCAGCCGCGACCGCGGCACCCGCACGCCGACAGGGCGGATTATAGGCTTCCACCCGCAGGACCGCGCTGCCGTCGAATCGCCCTCGCCCAACCCAGCTTCCGCCGATAGCGAGCCGGCTGCCCGGCGCGATATGCGAAAAGGCCGGCAGCCCCTCGATCAGCAGATTGCCGCCAAGCCAGCCGGGCGGCAAAGCCGGAAGATCGAGCGCGGTCGCGATCACGGCCAGTTCATCAGGGCAGAGCGCCGAGAGCTGGCGATCGTTCCGCAGAAGCAGCCCGCGCGGCAGCCAGGCCTCGCGCGGCCCCGATCGCCGCACCGCGCCGGAATGGAGATCGCCGACAATGCCCGCATGGTCGAGCATGAGGGCCGTGACCGCCAAGGTCACAAAGGGGTGTCGCGACGAGGCATCTCCCGCCGCGACGAGAACGCTGGCGACGCGGCCGATGACGGGCGTGTTTTTCACATCGGCGGCATGCTGTCCGCCGACGACGCTGTCAACCGCGGCCGCGGGTCACAGCAACTGCAGCGAGCCCGCCGCGGTCTTGCCCCGTTCGGTTTTCAGTTCGAACGAGACTTTCTGCCCCTCGGTCAGTGTCATCATGCCTGCTTCCTTAACGGCAGTGATGTGGACGAACACATCCTTGCCGCCATCCGAAGGCTGAATGAAGCCGAAGCCTTTTTCTGTATTGAACCACTTGACGGTCCCGGTCGCCATCGCCGCATCCCTTGAAGCCAAAGCGTCGTTACGACTGCCGGATGCACTGCCCCGACAGCCACGCGGCAAGGATTGTCCGAAACGTCAGTGTTGTCGAGAGCAAAGCGTCGGCAAATAAAGCCTCGCCGTTCAAGACTTGGTCAGCGTCACCTGCGTCATCACAGAGGTTTGCGACGACCCGCCTAGATATATCTCGATCAGGCCCGGCTCCACGACGTAGCGACCGGCATCATCATGTGCGCCGAGATGTCGCGCCTCGAGGCGAAAGCGCATTGTGCGGGTCTCGCCCGGCCGCAGCATCGGCTTGTCGAACGCCTTCAGTTCCCTAACCGGTCGCGAGCGGCTGGCGACCGGCTGGCGGATGTAGAGCTGCACCACCTCCTGCCCCTCGCGGCTGCCGGCATTGGTGACGTCGACCGACACCTCGACGCTGCCGTCCAGCGCCATGGACGGCCGCGACACGCGGGCATTCGCATAGGTGAAGGTGGTGTAGGAGAGCCCGTGGCCGAAGGGGTAGAGCGGCTCGTTGGCCTCGTCCATGAAGATCGATTCATAGCGCTGGCGGATCTTCTGCGGCCGCCCCGTCGGCAGATGGTCGTAATAGACCGGAATCTGCCCGACCGAGCGCGGGAAGCTCATGGGCACCCGCCCCGACGGGTTGATCTTGCCGGTGAGGATGTCGGCGATGGCGGTGCGGCCTTCCGTGCCGCCATGGAAGGTCTGCAGGATGGCGGCGACATGGGCATCGGCCCAGGTCAGGACGAGCGGGCGCCCGGTCGCCAGCACCAGCACGACCGGCTTGCCCGTCGCGACCAGCGCCTCGAGCAGGGGCTGCTGGACACCGGGCAGATCGAGCTTCGTGCGCGAGGCGCCCTCCCCCATGAACTCGCAGTCCTCGCCCAGCATCGCGACGATCAGGTCGCTCGCGGCGGCGGCGCGGATGGCGGCCTCCTTATCGGCGAACTCCGTGCCGCAGGCCTTGGTGAAGGCCGGTTCATAGGTCACGGCGACATCGGCCGGCAGGCGCTCCTTCAGCGCCTCGGGCAGCCCCTGCACGACGCGGCGGCCGAGCCCCGCGGGGTCGGTCCAGACGCGCTCGTCCTCGGGCCGCGCCATCGCGCCGATCACGGCGACAGACTTCACCGACGCACCGATCGGCAGGACCCCGCCGGCATTCTTCAGCAGCATCGCGCCTTCCCGGGCCGCCTGCAGCGCCACCTGGCGGGCGCCTTCCGTCTGCATCAACGACGGCGCGGCAGCGGGGTCGACATCGGGTCTGTCGAACAGCCCGAGATGGAACTTGACCCGCAGCACCCGCCGAACGGCCTCGTCCAGCGCTTTCACGGGGACACGCCCAGCCTTCACCTCGGCGGCGAGGTGCTTGTGGTAGACGTCGCCCATCATGTCCATGTCGATGCCGGCGAGCAGCGCCTTGCGCGCGGCCTCCGCGTCATCCCTGGCGATGCCATGCAGGCGCAGCTCGGTGATCGAGCCGAAATCGGAGGTTACGAAGCCGCGGAAACCCCATTGCCCGCGCAGCAGATCGGTCAGCATGGCCCTGTTTGCTGTCGCCGGGATCCCGTTCAGCGCATTGAAGGCCGCCATGGCGGTCATCGAGCCCGCATCGAAGGACGCCTTGAAGGGCGGCAGATGCAAGTCGAAGAGCTGGCTGGTCGGGATCCAGGTCGAATTGTAGTCGCGCCCGGCCTCCCCCGCGCCGTAGCCGACGAAATGCTTCACCGAAGTCGCGACGCCACCACGCTGATAGCCGCGCGTGCGCGCCGCCGCGACGACGGACGCCAGATGTACGTCCTCGCCCGCACCCTCGAGCACGCGGCCCCAGCGCGGATCGCGCGACATGTCGACCATCGGCGCGAAGGTCCAGTTGATGCCGGCAGCCGACGCCTCGCGCCCGGTCCAGTAGGCGGCCTCCTCGATCAGCGCCGGGTTCCAGGTCGAGGCTTGGCCGAGCGGCAGCGGGAAATAGGTGGAGAAGCCGTGGACGGCATCGAGCCCGATGATCAGCGGGATCTTGAGACGACTCTCGCGCAGCGCCTTCTGCACCGCCAGAACCTCGGCCGGCACGACGAAGTTCATCACCCCGCCCATGCGGCCGGCCTTGACCTGGCCGATGTCGAAGCCGTCGCCGCGCCCCGACAGATGCAGCTGGCCGACCTTCTCCTCGAGCGTCATCTTCCCCAGCAGCGCGTCGATCCGCCGCTCGATCGCATTCGCCTCGGCCCCGGTCTTCCAGGCGACGGGCCTTGCGGCCGGAACGGCTGCCGTCTGGGCGGGGGCGACGGTGGCGGCAGCCGGCATGAGCAGGCCGAGAGCGAGGAGCGTGGCGGCGAACCGCAGGGTCATGAAACGCATCTTTCGACAGGAGACCGGGCCGGGCGGGTGGCGAGACAGGTGACGGGCGTCGACCGCCGCCCTACAGGAATGCCCGGACCGGCTCAACCATCCCGGCCGGTCGCGCCGCTGGCTCGCCCATTGCATCGCTGAGCCCGGCTGAACGCGCCCTGAATCGGACGATTCCCATGTCGCAGACCACCGCCCCTCTTGCCTCGTCGATCGACCGCCACCGCTTGTACGAGGATGCGCTGGCGATCCTGCTCGGCACGCTGATGGTCTCGATCGGCATCGCGCTCTTCGCCAAGGCGACGATCATGACCGGCGGCGCGGCCGGCTTCGCCCTGCTGCTGCAATATGCGACGGGGCTCGATTTCGGCCTGCTCTTTTCGGCGATCAACCTGCCGTTCTACTGGCTCGCCTTCCGCCGCATGGGCCTGCCGTTCACGCTGCGCACCTTCGTTGCAGTCGGGCTCGTCTCCCTGCTGGTGCAGGCAACGCCGCTCTGGCTCGACATCGCCCGCATCCAGCCGCTCTATGCTGCGCTCGCGGGCGGCAGCATCATGGGGCTGGGCCTGCTCGCGCTCGCCCGCCACCGCACTGCCATCGGCGGGGTCAACATCCTCGCGCTCTATCTGCAGGAGAAACGCGGCTGGCGCGCCGGCTGGGTACAACTCGCCATCGACGCCGCCATCTTCGTCGGAGCGGCCTTCATCCTGCCGCCGGACCGGCTGGCGATCTCGCTGATCGGCACGCTCGTCCTCAACGCGGTGCTGGGCATGAACCACAAGCCGGGCCGCTACATGGGCGTGTCCTGAACGCCGCAGGGCAGCGGCCTTGCGCCCCGCCGCCGCTCATGCGAGTCACCGCCGCGGGTGACCTGAAAGCGACGAGGCT
Source organism: Allobosea massiliensis (assembly GCF_042655245.1). Classification (NCBI taxonomy): domain Bacteria; kingdom Pseudomonadati; phylum Pseudomonadota; class Alphaproteobacteria; order Hyphomicrobiales; family Alloboseaceae; genus Allobosea; species Allobosea massiliensis. The sequence goes on from NZ_JBHSLU010000003.1 coordinate 84,465, forward strand.
CGACACCATGGCCCAGCCCCTGACGATCGAAGATCTGCGCCTGCTGGCGAAGCGCCGCGTCCCGCGCATGTTCTACGACTATGCCGATTCCGGCGCCTGGACCGAGGGCACCTACCGCGCCAACGAGACCGATTTCGCCAAGATCAAGCTGCGCCAGCGCGTCGCCGTCGACATGACGAACCGCACGCTGGAATCGACCATGATCGGCGAGACCGTCGCCATGCCGGTCGCGCTCGCCCCGACCGGCATGACCGGGATGCAGCATCCCGATGGCGAGATCCTGGCCGCCAAGGCCGCCGCCAAGGCGGGCGTGCCCTTCACCCTCTCGACCATGAGCATCTGCTCGATCGAGGACATCGCGAACCATGTCGGCAACCCGTTCTGGTTCCAGCTCTATGTGATGAAGGACCGCGACTTCAGCGCGCGGTTGATCCAGCGCGCCAAGGCGGCCGGCGTCTCGGCGCTCGTGCTAACGCTCGACCTGCAGATTCTCGGCCAGCGCCACAAGGACATCCGCAACGGCCTCTCCGCCCCGCCGAAGCCGACGCTCGCCAACCTGATCAACCTCGCCACCAAGCCGCGCTGGTGCCTGAAGATGCTCGACACGCCGCGGCGCAGCTTCGGCAACATCGTCGGCCATGTCTCCGGCGTCGCCGACATGTCCTCCCTCTCGTCCTGGACCGCCGACCAGTTCGATCCCCGCCTCGACTGGGACGACGTCAAGCGGATCAAGGATCAGTGGGGCGGCAAGCTGATCCTCAAGGGCATCCTCGACCCCGAGGACGCCGAGAACGCCGCCCGCAGCGGCGCCGACGCGCTGATCGTCTCCAACCATGGCGGCCGCCAGCTCGACGGTGCGCTGTCCTCGATCGAGGCGCTGCCGGCCATCGTCGACCAGGTCGGCAACCGCATCGAGGTGCTGTTCGACGGCGGCATCCGCTCTGGCCAGGACGTGATCAAGGCGCTGGCGCTCGGCGCCCACGGCACCTTCATCGGCCGCGCCTTCCTCTACGGCCTCGGCGCGATGGGTGAGGCCGGCGTCACCCGCTGCCTCGAGATCATCCGCAAGGAACTCGACGTCACGATGGCGCTCTGCGGCCTGCGCGACATCAAGTCGGTCGATGAGAAAATCCTCGTCGGCGGGCGCGAGGGCGCGATGCAGCGGCTGGCGGCGGCAGGCTGATCCGCCGCTCTCGCCTCACTCGGGCTGGATGCCGGCCTTCTTGACGATGTCGGCCCATTTGGCGATCTCGGCCACGACGAAGGCTTTCAACGCCTCGGGCGAGCTGCCCTCCGGCTCGATGCCGGCGGCGAGAAGCCGGTCCTGGGTCGCCTTGTCGGCCAGCGCCGCGGCAATGGCCTTGTGCAGCGCCTCCACGACAGGTGCAGGCGTCTTGGCCGGCGCAAAGGCGGCAAACCACGCCGCCAGATCGTAGCCCGGGACGCCGGCCTCGGCCATCGTCGGCAGTTCGGGCGCAAGGGCGCTGCGGCTGGCTGTCGAGACCGCCAGACCATTGACCTTGCCGGCGCGGACCTGAGGCATCGTCGTCGAGATGTCGGCAAAGACGATGCTGATCTGGCCGCCGAGCAGATCGGTGATCGCCTGCGGGTTGCTGCGATAGGGCACATAGGTCAGGTCGATACCTGCCAGCGACTTCAGCATCTCGCCGGCGATGCGCGACGAGCTCGACCCGGCGCCGAAGGTCAGCTTGCCGGGATTGGCCTTTGCGTGGGCAACCAGTTCAGCGACGGTCTTGGCCGGAACGGAGGGGTGGGTGGTCAGGGCCAGCGTGATCGTCCCGATCTTGCCGATCGCCTCGAAACCGCCGACCGCGTCATAGGGCACCGATTTCAGCAGGCTCTGATTGGCACCATGCGTGGTATTGGTGGTGATCAGGACGGTATGGCCATCCGGCTCGGCACGGGCGACGTTCTGGGCGGCGATGACCCCGCTGGCGCCGGCCAGGTTCTCCACCACCACCGGCTTGCCCAATGTCTTGGAGACATGGTCGCCGAGGATGCGTGCGACGGCGTCGGTCGCGCTGCCCGCGGCGAAGGGCACGACGAACTTGATGTTGCGGCTCGGGAAATCCTGCGCGCCGGCCGGTAGCGCCAGCACCAGCCCCGCAACCAGCGCGGTGATCATCGTCTTCATGGCTTTTCCTCCTTATGCTGTTCTTGTTGGATGGGACCGCTTTCGGCCGCCGCCTTGCCTGGCTCGATCTCGAGATCGAGCAGCGCGGAGCTCAGGCTCTTGCCGTGGGTGTCGAGGCAGAGCGAGCGCGTCACACCACCGCCGAGCGCCTGGCGCATCACGAAATTCAGCGCGCCGAGGCTCTCGACCTCGTAGCGAACCACCTCACCCGCCACGAGCGAGCCGAAATGCGCCTTGACGCGCGCCGCCGTGACCTCGCGGACGAGTAGCGGGAAATCGGCCGGGTCGTACGCGATCAGCGAGAGGTTGGAGACGTCACCCTTGTCGCCGGAACGCGAATGGGCGATGGCGCGAAGCTTCATCTCACGCCTCCAGCCAGGTGATCACCGGGCTCACGCTCGCCCGCGGGATCGTCACGGAGCGGATGCCGAGCACCTCCCGCACCTGCCGGCTGACGCCGCCGCCCCCGGCGGGCCCGTTGGTGTAGAGGGCTTCGATCTCGGCGCCGATCAGCGCGGCGGTTGCGGCATCGGCCGTGCGGGCGGCGACCCGCAGGCGGACCTCATAGGGCTCACGGCCGCTGGCACCGGACAGCGCCTCGCCGTGCAGCGCATCGAGGCCGATCAGATCACAGCGCAGATCCTGCAGCGCGATGCCTGTCCGGGACAGGCGCTCGCGCACGATCTCGCGCGCCAACGCCGCGCGGGCCACCGCACCGGACCCGGCATAGGCGATCTGCCCTTCGCCGACGAAGCCTTCCATCAGTCCGAGCGAGACCTTGAGATCGTCGGGCCGGGAACGACCGGTCGCGCCGCTGACGGCGACCCGATCCGGCCCGATGGGCTCGACGCGGACGCGCGAGAAATCGGCGGTGACGTCGGGCGTCAGATAGCGCGCGGGGTCATGCACCTCGTAGAGGATCTGCTCCTTGCAGGTCGCCGGCGACACCACTCCGCCGCTGCCGGCCACCTTGGTGACGACGAGCGATCCGTCCTCGCCGAACTCGCCGATCGGGAAGCCGAGCCGCGCCAGTCCTGCCACATCCTTGAAGCCGGGATCCGCGAAATAGCCGCCGGTCACCTGTCCGGCGCATTCGAGCAGATGGCCAGCCAATGTGGCCTGGCCGAGCCGGTGCCAGTCATCCGCGGCCCAGCCGAAAGCATGCAGGATCGGGCCGACATAGAGCGAGGGGTCGGCGGCACGTCCGGTGATGACGAGATCCGCTCCGCCCGAGAGCGCCTCGGCGATCGGCTCGGCACCCAGATAGGCGTTCGCCGACACCAGCCTGTCGCCGAGATCGGATATGCGCTGTCCGGTCTCCTCGATCATGCTGTCGCCGTCGAGGGCGGCCAGCACGTCGTCGCCCGTGATGGCGGCGATGACCAGCGGACCGAGCCCCAGCTCCTGCGCCACACGGCGGGCCTCCGCAGCCGCGGCGAGTGGGTTCGCTGCGCCCATATTGGTGACGATGCGCGTCCCGGCGGCACGACAGGCCGGCAGTACGGCCGCGAGCCGGGTGGTCAGCAGTGGATCGAAGCCGCTTTCGGGATTGAGGCGGCGCGCCTGCTGGGCAAGGGCGATGGTTCGCTCGGCCAGGCATTCGAACACGAGATAGTCGAGCTTCCCCTGCTCGGCCAGCTCGACGGCCGGCTCGATCCTGTCGCCCGAAAACCCTGCTCCCGCTCCCAGCCGAACCTGCCGCACCACCCTGCTCCCTGATGCTGGGAAAGGGACCATGGGCCATCCGATAGGACAATTGAATTGATCGGATCGCAGTGATTATCTTCCAGTATGAATATCGACATTCGCCAGATGCGGGCCTTCCTAGCGGTCGCAGCCACGGGAAGCTTCACCCGCGCGGCCGACCGGCTCGCCCTCTCGCAGCCGGCGCTGACGGTTCAGATCCGCAAGCTCGAACAGGCACTCGCGCTGCGCATCTTCGACCGCAACACCCGCAGCGTTGCGCTGACGCGGGCGGGGCGGGACCTCCTCCCGGTCTTCGAACGGCTCGTTCGCGAACTCGACGGCATCGTCAGCGACAGCCGGGCCCAGGCCAGTCTCAGTCGAGGCGTGGTCCGGCTCGCCGTGCTGCCGTCGATTGCCTCGGGACTCCTGCCGGACATCATCGCGCGCTTCCGCCGTGCCCATCCGGACGTTCTCTTCGTGATCCGCGACGCCATCGCCGCCACGGTGAACGCCGCGACGCAAGCCGAGGAGGTCGATCTCGGCATCACGGGCGGCAGCCTGGACCTTCAGGACCTCGAAGCGCTGCTGACGACGACCGACCACATGCACGCCGTCTTTCCCCAAGGCCACGCACTGGAGCGTGAGGGCGAGGTGTCGCTGGCGGATCTGGCCGCTCACCCGCTGATCCTGATGGACAGCGCCACGAGCGTACGACAGGTCGTTGATCAGGCCTTCTCGGCCGCGGGGCTGCGCATCGAGGTGGCGGCTGAGGCGACCTATATGAGCACAGCCGCTGCGCTGGCGAGCGCCGGCCTCGGTGTGGCGATCCTGCCCGGCTCGGCGATGGAGGTCAGAGCCGTGCCTGCTTTGCGCTCCCGACGCATCGGCTCTCCCGCCTTCGCCCGACGGATCACCGTCATCCGCCGCGCCGGCCGGACCCTCCCGCCGGCCAGTGCGCTGTTCCTGCGGGAATTGCAGCAAGCCCTGGCGCCACCGCCGGAGACGTAAAGCCCGCAGCTTGGGTTCGAACCCGCGCGGCGATGTCGGGCGCTGCGGGCGAGGCAATTAACGCGAAAACGGCTGCGGGGGCGCACCGCGCCCCCGCTTCCATCATTGGCTCTGGGCGGCTCAGGCCTTCAGGAAGGCGAGCATGTCCTGGTTCAGACGGTCCTTGTGGGTCTCGGAGAGGCCGTGCGGGGCGCCCTCATAGACCTTCAGGGTAGCGCTCGGCAGCAGGCGCTTGACGGCGCGCGCGGTCGTCTCGATCGGGACGATCTGGTCGTCGTCGCCATGGACGATCAGCGTCGGCCGGTTGACCTTCTTCAGATCCGCGACGAAATCGGTCTCCGAGAACGCCTTGATCGAGTCATAGGTGTTCTTGAAGCCGGCCTGCATGCCCTGCGCATACCAGGCCTCGATCGCACCCGCGCTCGCCTTGGCGCCGGGGCGGTTGTAGCCGAAGAAGGGACCCGACGCGATGTCGCGGAAGAGCTGGCCACGGTCGGCGAGGAAGCCCTTGCGGATGCCGTCGAAGACCTCCAGCGGCACGCCGTCCGGGTTCGAGGGCGTGCGCAGCATGATCGGCGTCACCGCGGCGATGAAGCCGACCCTGGCGAGCCGCTTGGTGCCGTGGCGGCCGACATAGCGCGCCACTTCGCCGCCGCCGGTCGAGAAGCCGAAGGCCGACACGTTCTTCAGATCGAGGGCCTCGATCACCTCCGCCAGATCGTCGGCATAGTGGTCCATGTCGTTGCCGTCCCAGACCTGGCTGGAGCGGCCATGGCCGCGCCGGTCATGGCTGATGACGCGGAAACCGTTACTGGCGAGGAAGAAGGCCTGGTTCTCCCAGCTGTCGGAGGAGAGCGGCCAGCCATGGCTCAGCGTCACCACCGGACCATCCTTGGGACCCCAGTCCTTGAAGTAGAGGCGCAAGCCCTCGCGGGTGATGACATGGTCGCCATCGACGACCGGCTTGGCCGGGCGGGCCGGCGCCTTCGCGGCAGGGCGCGTCTGAGCGGCAGCTTCGCCGGTCGGCAGCGACGCGGCGGTGGCCGTGGCGGCAGCCAGGGCGATGCCGGTCAGCAGGTCGCGGCGGGCGGGAGCGTTGGCGGCGGTTTCGTTGGCGTTCGACATGATCTCGTCTCCTTCTGGTTCAGGTGGCCCGGCGGAGAACCGTCGGCCGATCTTCAGTCGCTATCGATTAGATCGTGAGCGATTGAATAAGAGCGAGCACTGTCGCTGTCAATCCCTTGCGATTGGATCGTGTGCGATTATTTTAGGCCGGACGAGGAGATGCTGATGACCGCCCCCGCCCCGCCATCCGATCCGAAGCTCGACGATTTCCTGTGTTTCGCACTTTATTCCGCCAGCCACGCCTTCAACCGGCTCTACAAGCCGCTGCTGGACGAACTCGGCCTGACCTACCCGCAATATCTCGTCATGGTGACGCTCTGGGAGCGCGACGACCGCACCGTGGGCGAGATCGGCGAACGGCTCTTCCTCGAATCCAACACGCTGACGCCGCTGCTGAAGCGCATGGAGACGGCGGGGCTCGTCTCGCGCAGCCGCGACCCGGCCGACGAGCGCCAGGTCCGCCTGCGGCTGACGGCGAGCGGCAAGGCCCTGCTGGACAAGGCCCGCAGCGTGCCGCCCTGCGTCCAGGAAGCCACGGGGCTGACGGCGGAGGAGGCCCGCAGCCTCACCGACCAGATCGCCGCCCTGCGGACGGCGCTGTCACGCTAGGCGCTCGGCTTTGGCAGCGCTGGCGCTGCCCAGAAACAGAAGAAGCCCCGCGGCACGCTCGATGCCGCGGGGCTTCTTGGTGAAGAGCGCCTCAGCGCGAGAACTTCTTGTACTGGATGCGCTTGGGGATCGTGGAGTCGATGCCGAGGCGACGCTTCTTGTCTTCTTCGTAATCGGCGAAGTTGCCCTCGAACCACTCGACATGGCTGTCGCCCTCGAAAGCGAGGATATGGGTCGCGATACGGTCGAGGAACCAGCGATCGTGGCTGATGATCACGGCGCAGCCGGCGTAATCCTCCAGCGCCTCTTCCAGCGCCCGCAGCGTGTCGACGTCGAGGTCGTTGGTCGGCTCGTCGAGCAGCAGGACGTTGGAGCCGGCCTTCAGCATCTTGGCCAGATGGACGCGGTTCCGTTCGCCGCCCGAGAGCGAGCCGACCTTCTTCTGCTGGTCGCCGCCCTTGAAGTTGAAGGCCGAGCAATAGGCGCGGGAATTGATTTCCTTCTTGCCGAGATAGATCACGTCGTTGCCGCCCGAGATCTCCTCCCAGACGTTCTTCTTGTCGTCGAGCGAGTCGCGGCTTTGGTCGACATAGCCGAGCGTGACGCTCTCGCCGATCTTGATCGTGCCGGAATCCGGCTTGTCCTGCCCAGTGATCATCCGGAACAGCGTGGTCTTGCCGGCGCCGTTGGGGCCGATCACGCCGACGATTCCGCCCGGCGGCAGCTTGAAGGTCAGCCCGTCGATCAGCAACTTGTCCTGGAAGCCCTTCGAGATGTTCTCGAAATCGACGACGTTGTTGCCCAGCCGCTCGGCGATCGGGATGATGATCTGCGCCGTGTCGGGGCCCTTGTTGTTGGCCTTCTGGACGAGCTCGTCATAGCGCTGGATGCGCGCCTTGCTCTTGGCCTGGCGGGCCTTGGGCGAGGCCGAGATCCACTCCTGCTCGCGCTCGAGCATCTTCTGGCGCGAGGCGTCCTCCCGGTTCTCCTGGGCGAGGCGCTTCTGCTTCTGCACAGACCAGGCCGAGTAGTTGCCCTCATAGGGAATGCCCTGGCCACGATCGAGCTCGAGGATCCAGCTCGTGACGTTGTCGAGGAAGTAGCGATCGTGGGTCACGATCAGGATCGCGCCCGGATAGGTCCGCAGATGGCCTTCCAGCCAGGCAGTCGTCTCGGCGTCGAGATGGTTGGTCGGCTCGTCGAGCAGCAGCAATTCCGGCTGCTCCAGCAGCAGCTTGCAGAGCGCGACGCGGCGGCGCTCGCCGCCCGAGAGCTTGGAAACGGCCCAGTCGTCCGGCGGGCAGCGCAGCGCGTCCATCGCCTGGTCGACCTTGGAGTCGAGATCCCACAGCCCCTTGGCCTCGATCTCGTCCTGCAGCGCCGTCATCTCGTCGGCGGTCTCGTCGGAATAGTTCATCGCCAGCTCGTTGTAGCGGTCGAGCACGGCCTTCTGCGGCGCGACGCCGAGCATGACGTTCTCGCGCACGGTCAGCGCCTCGTCGAGCTTCGGCTCCTGCGGCAGGTAGCCGACACGCGCGCCCTCGGCGACCCAGGCCTCGCCGGTCCACTCCTTGTCATAGCCCGCCATGATCTTGAGCAGGGTCGACTTGCCCGCGCCGTTGACGCCGAGCACGCCGATCTTGGCATCCGGATAGAAGGAGAGGTGGATGTCCTTGAGAACCTGCTTGCCGCCCGGATAGGTCTTCGACAGGCCGCGCATATGGTAGATGAACTGGCGGGACATGGGCGTGCGGGCTCCGCTGCGGGCGTGGGCTTCGGACTTTCGGGAATCTGGCCGCTAGATAGGCGACGGGGCCGGCGAAGGCAACGGGCGGCGCACGCCGGACAAATACAACCATTGCTTGCATAATTGGTTGACGCCTATCACAATGTGCGTGGCGGGGACCATTCACAACGACTGACTGCCGCCGTTTGCCGCAGGAGCAGGCGATGGAATTGACGGGTCGGGCCAAGGCATCGAGGCGCTCATCGTCCCGCAAGGGCGCATCCCAGCCGACGCCTCAGACTTCCACGCCGCCCTTGGACGTCTCCTCCCTATCATCCTCGAACGCGACCTCGTCCTTTTCGACGCCCTTTCGATCCGACCAGATCCCTCCACCCGATACGGGAGCGGACCATCGGCCGCCCCGGCCCGAGCCACAGCCGGCATCAATCCCGGACGCATCCGCCCCGCCTGATCCCGACGACCGGCCTCAGCCTTCAAGCCCCCGGCGGCGGGCGGATCAGGCCGCCGGAGAGTCATCCACATCGGCGCCGTCACCGGATCTCGCGGCTCCGATCTCTCTGACCGAGGCGCTCCGTCTCGCTCATTCCGACGCCGCCCGCGAAATCCTGCGAGCGGCGGGAGATCGGGCCATCCGCCGCGACGGCGAAGATGCCGCCACCATCGGCGTGATGCTGATCCTGCAGGCGGCCGTCGCGGTGGGCGTGACGCAGCCGCCCGGCACATGGTCCGCACCGCGGTGGCTCGTCGACTTCGCGGAGGCGCAGGGTGTTCGCGCCGAAACGATCGCGTCCTACGGCACCACCACAAGGCTGGCCTCGCCCCATCGCGGCATCATGCTGCGGGAGGCGGCTTCACGCGCGATCCGGATGGCGGTGGAGCTGGCGAAAGCGACGGTCGGCCGGTCGCGCTTCGATGCGCGCCATCTGATCGTAGCCGCCCTCGATTCTCCGGATCGGGCCGTTGTCCGCGAGATGCGCAAGGAGGCTCTCGCGATCGGGCTCGATCTGTTGGCCCTTCGCGAAAGCCTGATCGAGCGCATCCTCGAGACGCCCGAGATCGGGGAGAATGTCGAGATCTGGTCGCGCTTCCTGAAGACGCCGGGCACAGCCTGGGCAGCGCTCGGCGCGCTTGTGCCCGAAGGAGCGAAACCAGACGCCTATCCGGGTTTCGACGCCGATCGCGCGTCGACCAGCGACGCGGACCCGCTCGGCATCGGGCCCGACGTGTCCGCCTTCGCCCGGCTGATCTGTGTCGAAGAGGCGACGACGCCCCTTTCCATCGGGCTGTTCGGGGAATGGGGCTCGGGCAAATCGAGCTTCATGGAGCGATTGCAGCGCGAGATCGGCCAGCTGACCGCCAACGAGCGCGCGGCACGGCTCAGACGGGCGAGCGATCCCGCCTATGGGGAAGCGGGTGCGCAGCCCGGGACACGCTTCGTCGAGAACGTCGTCCAGATCCGCTTCAACGCCTGGCACTATGCCGATGCCAATCTCTGGGCCAGCCTGACGGCGGAGTTCTTCGATCAACTGCGAGCGGGGGGCTCGGAGCGGCAGGGACGCAATCTCCACGCGCGGCTCGTCGAGCGGGTCAATGCCCATGTCCACAATCTGGCGAGCACCCTGACCGCGACGCGCGAAGCGCTGAACGAAAGCGAACGCACGCTCATCGATGCGCAAAAAGCCCGCGACAGGGCTGTCGCGGCCGTGCCGGCCGGGCAGCGCGACGCTCTCTCGCAGACCCTGATTGATGCGATCGGCAGCGCCTATGAAAAGCACAAATCCGATCTGGCCGAGCTCGGGCGGCGCGCCTATCAGGACGATCCCTCGAAGGGCATCGACGATTTCGTCGGCGTCGCCCGGGACGTGCAGACCATCGGCGGCCAGTTGAAGACGATCGCAGCGGTCGTGATGGCGCGGGGCTGGCGTGTTGCCCTGATGCTGGTGGCCCTGGCTTTTATGGCCGCCGCAATTGCGGGCTGGGCAACGACCGACAAGGCGGATGCGACGAGCTGGCTGACCCGGTTCGGCTTCTGGGGCTGGGTCGGGGCCGTGGCCTCGGTCTCGGGCGCGGTGCTGCCGGCGATCCGGATCGTCGCAGGGATTGCAAGGAGCACCGCCGATTTCGCCGGAAAGCTCGACAGCCTGACGAAGGACAGATTGAAGGAGCTTCTCGCGCGGGAAACGGAACTGAAGCAGGCCGCGGCCGAAGCCAGGGCGCGCCGCGACGCCATGGAGCGCGCGCAACAGGCCCTGACCCGCTATGTCGATGCCGATGGGGCCACCAGCCCGCCGCGCCTCCTGCACTACATCATCGAGGACGACCCCGAGACCAAGGCGGTGGGCGCGCAGATCGGCCTGATCAGCCGCGCCAGACGTCTGTTCCACTCCGTCGAGGAAGTGGTCAAGGAAGAGCGCCGGAAGCGCCGGGCCGGAGAGGCGAATGACGGCGCGGTTCCCGATCGCATCGTGCTCTACATCGACGATCTCGACCGCTGCACCCATGCGCAGGTCTACGACGTGCTGCAGGCGATCCACCTGCTGCTCGCCTTCCAGCTCTTCGTCGTGATTGTCGGTGTCGATGTGCGCTGGGTCGAGGAGGCGGTCGCCCGCCAGTTCGTCATCCCGATCGAGGATCTTCCAGATAGCGCTACGGCGGAGGAGCGGGAGAAGGCCCGGCAGCGGGCCGAGATGGCCCGCCGCAAACGAGCGATCGACTATCTCGAGAAGATCTTCCAGCTGCCGTTCTGGCTCCGCCCCCTCGCGACCGAGGGCGAAAATGCGAGCTACGCGGCCTATGTGCGTGGCCTGCTCGAGGCCAACCGCGAAGCAGTCGGCCCCACGCCATCGACGGGAGGCGCAACCAGGCGCCCGAAGCGCGAGGCGGAGCCCGAGGACGAGCCAGACGCCGAACCGGTGGCTGATCTGTTTGCCGACATGAAGGACTTCAGCGACAGTTCCGATGCGGAAGCACTCGACCTGGCGCTCGCCACCGTGAAGCTGACCCAGGCCGAGATCGACTTCCTCGCCAGCCCAGAAATCGGTGCACTTGCCGCCAAAAGCCCTCGTGCCGTCAAGCGGATGATCAATGTCTACAGGATCGTCCGGGCGCGGCTGGAGGAGACAGAGCTGGCCGCCTTCCTCGGCGCCGCCGACGAGCCTCCGAGCTGGCCGATCGCTGCCCTGCTGGCGGCTGTTGAGTGCGGGCAGCCCGTGGAGGTGGCGGATGATCTGTACGCTGGCCTGAAGGGCGTCGAACCCGAGCGAACCCTGGCCGAGATTGCGGATCATGACGCCGAACCATTTGCACCCCTCGACGATGACGCGGTCGACGATCGTCGCCCTTATGAAGCCATCGATCGAATGAGGCGGGCATGCCCCGCCCTATGGGCAGTTAGCGAGAGTATCCGCGAGACGCGCGGGGGCAGGACCGCGACCTGCGGCGAGATGCTCGCCATGGCCCGGACCGTCCGCCGCTACTCTTTCAACCGCTATCACTGACGAGCCTTGGGAAGCGGCTGCGGTTCCATCGGCCTTCGATGAGCGGCACGGACGGGCTGCCATCACCGGGACGCCCGCAGCCTGAACACTGTATGCAGCATATCTTGATGGCCGGCCGCAAAGCAGTCTAATCTCCTGTCAGGACCAGCCGGACCAAGCCGGCGGCCATCCCTGGGGAGGGACCATGAAGATCATCGTCAAGGCTGCGCTCGGCGCGGCCGCCCTGCTCGCTGTCGCCGGCCCGTCCTGGGCCTTTCCGGATCGTCCGGTTCAGCTCATCGTGCCATGGGCCGCGGGCGGCGGCATGGACGCGGTCATGCGCATCTTCGCCGCCGGCTACGAGGCCGAGCTGAAGCAGCCGGTCAACGTCGTCAACCGCACCGGCGGCGGCGGGCTGACCGGCCACACCGCGATCGCCACCGCCACGCCTGACGGCTACACCGTCGGCGGCATCAGCCCCGAGATCTCCTTCTTCAAGACGCTCGGTCTCGGCGACATCACCATCGACAGCGTCGATTCCTTCTCGCGCGTCTCGCTCATTCCGGCCGGCGTGACGGTCAAGGCCGACAGCCCGATCAAGACGGCGGCCGATTACATCAAGGCAGTCAAGGAGAATCCCAAGGGCACCTTCATGGCCTCGGGCACCGGCGTCGGCGGCTCCTGGCACATCGCCTCGGGCGGCCTGCTCAAATCGGCGGGCATCGCGCCCGACGCCGTTCGCTGGGTGCCGAGCAATGGCGGCGCACCAGCCCTGCAGGACCTCGCCTCCGGCGGCATCAGCGTCTTCACCGGCTCGCCGATCGAGGCCAAGGCGATGCTCGATGCCGGCCGCGTCCGCACCATCCTGCTGATGACCGAAGAACGCCACCCGAACTTCCCGGATGTGCCGAGCGCCAAGGAGGCCGGGCTGGACTGGACCTATCAGAACTGGTTCGCGCTGGCCGCCCCGAAGGGAATCCCGGCCGACCGCCGCAAGATCCTGTTCGAGGCGGCCGAACGCACGATGCAACGCCCCGAGGTCCGCAAGGCGATGGCCGATCGCGGCATCACCCCCGTCTGGGACAAGCCCGGCGAGTTCGCCGCCTATGCCAAGACCTTCACCGAGCGTGGCAATGGCGTGCTGAAGGATCTCGGCCTCGCCAAGCAGTAACGACGGCGCCGCCGCGGCCTTTCACAAACGCGCCAGCGGCGGCCAACCTCCCTTTCCTTCGGCCCGGACCGTGCATCACACTGGCGGGGCCGAAGGTTGGGAGAGCGGCGATGCGGGGCTGGACGAGATCCTGGAGAACGGTTCGCAACGGGCTTCTCGCCCTGGCCGCGACGGTTCTGCTCCTGCCATCCCCCTCCCGCGCCCAGTCCGACGAGCCGGGCTGCCGACCGGAGATGGCCTCGCTCGGACTCCCCGTCCATCGGGCCAATCTGACGCTCGCCGCCCTCGGCAAGGACGAGGTGCGCATCACCTTCGTCGGCCACGCCACCTTCCTGATCGAGACGCCTGCCGGGGTGAAGATCGCGACCGACTACAACGACTATGTCCGGCCGCAGGTGACGCCCGACGTCGCCACGATGAACAAGGCCCATTCGACGCATTACTCGCGCAACCCCGATCCCGGCATCAAACAGGTGCTGCCGGGCTGGGACCCCACCGGCCGCGGCGCGGCGAAGCACGACGTGACCATGGCCGATCTGCGCGTTCGCAACGTGCCGACCAATATCCGCTCCTATTCCGGCTCGACCGATTTCGACGGCAACTCGATCTTCGTCTTCGAGATCGGCGAGCTCTGCATCGCCCATCTCGGCCATCTGCATCACCCGCTGGAACCCGGCCATCTGCGCGCGCTCGGCCGGGTCGACGTCGTGCTCTTCCCGGTCGACGGCAGCTACACCCTCGACCAGGAAGGCATGCTCGAGGTGCTGAAATCGCTGCAGGCGCGGGTGATGATCCCGATGCACTTCTTCGGCGGCAGCACGCTCAGCGGCTTCCTCGCCCGCTCTCAGGACAACTGGCCGATCGAGCGGCGCGATCAGCCGGTGATCACGGTGACGAAGGCGGGACTCCCGGCCCGGCCGACGATGATCGTGCTACCGGGGAACTGATCCCACCCTCTCAGATGTCGCCGAGATCGTCCGGGACGTTGCCGTGGATCTTGCCGGCGGTCTTCGGCTTGGTCAGCGGAGCCGGCACCGGCGCATTGCCACGGATCAGGCTGACGCCAGCATAGATGTCGCTGGCGACCTGAAGGTCGAGGCGCTCCGCATCGCGCCTGCGGACGTCCTCGGCGATCTCGGCCGCCTCCTGCTCCGGCACGCCCATGCCGAGCAGCACCGCCGTGCCGAAGGACATGGCCGATTCGAAGGTTTCGCGGATCTGGTACTCGACCCCGGCCCGGATCAGATCCATCGCATGACCGCGATCATAGGCGCGAACGAACAGTTTGGCGTGCGGGAACGCCTCCTGCGCCACGGCGACGATGCGGTTGCTGGTCTCCCGGTCATCGACGCAGACCAGGATCGCCTCGGCCCGCTCGGCCCCCGACGCATGCAGGATCTCGGGCCGCGTGCCGTCGCCGTAATGCACTTTGAAGCCGAAACCGGCCGCCGCCTGGATCAGTTCGACATCGACCTCGATGATCGAGACGCTGAAACCCCGCGCGAGCAGGGCCTGCGAGGCAACCTGACCGAAGCGGCCGAAACCGATGATCAGCGCGCGGCCATTGAGCCCGTCGGCGAGGTCGACGCCGTCGAGAGAGGTCTCCTCCGGCGGCAGAAAGCGGTCGAGCGCCAGCACCAGCAGCGGCGTCAGCGCCATCGAGAGGATGACCGTGGCGCTCGCCACCGCATTGGTCTGGGCATCGAAGATGCCGGCCGAGGCGGCGGCCGAGTAGAGCACGAAGGCGAACTCGCCGCCCTGCGAGAACAGCGCGACCCGCGTCACCGCCTCGCGCGTCCGCGAACCGGACACCTTGGCGACGATGAAGATGCCGAGTGCCTTGACGCTCATGAAGGCGATCACGGCAAAGCCGATCAGCATCCAGTTGCGGGCGATGACGCCGAGATCGAGCGACATGCCGACGGCCAGGAAGAACAACCCGAGCAGGATGCCGCGGAAAGGCTCGATATCGGCCTCGAGCTGATGCCGGAAGCTCGACTCCGAGAGCAGCACACCGGCGAGGAAGGCACCCATCGCCATGGAGAGCCCGCTGAGCTGCATCGTCAGCGCCGAGCCGAGCACGACCAGCAGCGCGGCGGCCGTCATCACCTCGCGCGCATGGGCGAGCGCCAGCAGACGGAACATCGGATTCAGCAGATAGCGCCCAGCGATGACGAGCCCGGCGACGGCGGCCGCCGCGATGCCGACCGAGAGCCAGCCATTGCTCTGCGCCGAGGAGGCCGGCGCCAACAGCGCCACCACCGCCAGCAACGGCACGATGGCGAGATCCTCCAGCAGCAGGATCGAGACCGCCTGCTGGCCCTGCGGCGTCGAACTTTCGCCGCGCTCGTTCAGCATCTGCATGACGACCGCGGTGGATGACAGGACGAAGCCCATTCCGGCAATGAAGGCGGCCGGCAGCGGCAGGCCATAGGCATAGCCGACGCCTGTCAACAAAGTGCCGCAGAGGACCACCTGCGACACGCCGAGGCCGAAAATCTCGCGCCGCAAGTTCCACAATCGTGAGGGCTGCATCTCGAGCCCGATGATGAAGAGGAACATCACCACGCCGAGTTCGGCGACGTGCAGCACGGATTCGGGGTTCGGAAACAGGCCCACGCCATAGGGGCCGATGGCGAGGCCGGCGGTGAAATAGCCCAGCACGGAGCCGAGCCCGAGCCGCCGGAACAGCGGCACGGCGACCACGCCGGCACCCAGCAGGCTCACCACCTTGATCAGATCGCCCGTGAGTCCTTCGGCCGCCATTCCGCACCTCCCGCCTGCGCCCTCAGCCGGCGCGACCGCGCTCAGTTAGGTGCGACACAGCGACAAGGCAAATGCCGGGCCGCCCGCTCACGCAGCCGTGCGCGTCGGCCGCCCCTCGATCGGGTAGGCGGGGTCGCTGTAGCCCGGCGTCGAGGGGTGGCCCGCCGGCACCAGACGGTCGATCAGCGCCTCGTCCTCGGGCGTGAAAGTGATGTCGAGCGCCGCCAGATAGGCCTGCCACTGCTCGAGCGTGCGCGGGCCGGCGATGGCGGCCGTCAGGAAGCGGTTGTTCAGCACCCAGCCCACTGCGAACTGGATCGTGGTCATGCCGCGCGCCTCGGCATGCTGCTTGATTGTCTGCGCGATCACGAGGCTTTCCTCGCGCCATTCCGTCTGCAGGATGCGCTTGTCGCCCCGCGCGGCGCGTGTGCCCTGCTGCGGCGCCTCGCCGGGGGCGTATTTGCCCGTCAGCACGCCCCGCGCCAGGGGCGAGTAGGACGCGACGCCGAGCCCGTAATAGCCGCAGGCCGGGAGGTGCTCGACCTCGGGCATGCGGTTCATCGCGTTGTAATAGGGTTGGCTGACGACCGGCCGGTCGATCCCGAGTTCGTCGCAAAGCCGGCAGATCTCGGCGACCCGCCAGGAGCGGTAGTTCGACACGCCGAAATGCCGGATCTTGCCCTGCCGCACGAGATCACCGATCGCGCGGACCGTTTCCGCCAGTGGCGTCGCATGATCTTCCTTGTGCAGATAGTAGATGTCGATGAAGTCGGTGCCGAGCCGGCGCAGGCTGTCGTCGCAGGCCTGGATCAGCCATTTGCGCGAAAGCCCGGCGCGGTTGGGGCCGGCACCCATCGGATTGGCGACCTTGGTCGCCAGCACCCAGTCGTGCCGCTGCGCGGCGATCGCCCGCCCGGTGATCTCCTCGGAGCGGCCGTCGCTGTAGGCGTCGGCCGTGTCGATGAAGTTGATGCCGGCCTCGCGGGCGTGATCGACGATGGCGCGGGAGGCGACCTCGTCGGTGGCGCCGCCGAACATCATCGTGCCCAGGCAGATCGGCGACACCTTGAGGCCGGACCGGCCGAGCTGGCGATATTCCATCGAAACGCTCCCTTCAGGCGATCGGCCCGCCGACGATCCGGGCCTGCGGGCAGCCTGCCCCAGCCCCGCCCCTCCCGCCAGCACGCTGCGTGCAGCCGCGCCCTGCAAGGCACGCGAGCGCAAGCCCGACGGCAGCGGAAGCCCCCGGCCAAGTGCAAGGAAATGCTTAACCTTTCGTGCCACGCTCGCGCTCGACCCGATGGCCGGAGCCGATGAACCTCGCCACCCTCGCCCAGAGCCAGTCGCTGGCCACGCTGCTGCAGGCGCTCGCGCCCGCCTCCGGCCTCGTCGCGGGTCGGACGGTGGAGGCGCGGCTGCTCGCGCTGGCGGGCGACGGCACGGCGACCGCCCAGCTCGGCCAGGAGACCTTCTCGCTCGTCCTCTCCGGCCCGGTCGCCAGGCAGGCCACTCTGCAGCCCGGTGCGACGCTCGTCCTGAGGTTCGACCCGGCGCCGCCGAACGGCCGCACCCCTGCCGCCCTGCAGGCGACGCTGGTGGAGGTCCGTCCGCCTCCCGCCGCCGGCCCGCAAAGCGCTCCGACAGCCCTTCCGGCCGTCCATGGCGAGACGCAGTCAGGAGCGCCCCCTTCTCTCTCCGCGCCCTCGCCCGCCCCGCAGCCGGCCCCCGGCACATCGCAGGCACCGCCGAGCCTGAGCGTGCCCGCATCCGGCAGTAACCAGCCTGCAACCGCAGCGGCGACACTTGCGGGCCCTGCGGCTTCGGTTGCACCCCAAGGCCTGTCCGCTCGATCCGCTCCCGTGGCGGCGACCACGGCGTCGCCCCTCGCCGACCCACCTGCAACACTGCAGGCCGCATCTCCTCGTGCCCAGGCCGGGCCGCTGCTCGGCCCGGCGCTGGCGGGCCAGGACAGCCTCGCGCCGCTTCTCGCCAATATGCGCGCCTTGTCCGCCGGCAACGTCGCCCTTGCCTTGCCACGCCCGGTCCTGACCCTGGTCGAGCGCGTCCTCGCGCAGGCGCTGCCGATCGATCGCCGCCCCGTCACGGCGCCGGCGCTGAAGGCCGCGGTTCAGGGCTCGGGCCTCTTTCTCGAGGCGCGGCAGGCGCAGGGCCGTCCCCCGCCGCCACAGGGCGACCTCAAGACCAATCTCCAGACTCTGCGCGACAGTCTCGCTCCGCTGGTGCAGGCGCTGTCACCGCCCGAGACCGCACTCCCTGCCAAGACGGGCAGGGCGCTGCCGGCCGATCTCCTGCCCGTGCCGACGGGCGAGCCCCCGGCAAAGCCGCCGCCACCGCGCCGCGACGGCCCGCTCATCCCGCCTCCGCTCGCCGAAGCGAGCCTCGGCGGGGGCGACACGCCCCTGAACGTCGTCCGCACGCTGCTGGAGCAGACCGAGTCGGCGCTGGATCGGATCACCCTGTCCCAATACGCCTCGCTGCCCGCGGAAGGGCCGCGCGCCGAGGCTGCGCAGCCGCAGCGCTGGCTGACCGAACTGCCGGTCGCGCTTCAGCAGGGCACAACGATGCTGCCACTCCAGATCGAGAGGGAGCCGCCGCGCCGGGAGACGGACGCTGCCGCAGGACCGCTCTGGCGGGTCCGCTTCGCGCTCGATGTCGAGCCGCTCGGGCCGCTCCAGGGCATCGTCACGCTGCAGGGCCGCAGCGTCGGCATCACGCTCTGGGCCGAGCGCGAGGATACCAGCCGCGTGCTGCGCGGCGCCGCGCCTGGGCTTGAGGCCGCGCTCGTCGAGGCGCGCTTCGAGAACCGCGCCATCGACATCCACACCGGCCAGCCACGGATCGCCCAGCCCACCGCCGGGCAGTTTCTGGATCGCCTGTCATGACGATACCCCCCCGCCCGCGGATCGCGGTGGCTCTCGAATATGACGGCGAGAGCGCGCCGCGCGTCACGGCCAAGGGCCGAGGCGAGCTGGCCGAGCGCATCGTCGAGACCGGGCGCGCCCATGGCGTCGCGGTGGAGGAAAATGCGGTTCTGGCCCAGGCGCTTTCGGCGGTCGAACTCGACGACCAGATCCCGGAAGAGCTTTACCGGGCCACGGCGCAGGTCATCGCCTTCGTGCTCTCGCTGCGTGGCGAACTCGGCCGGCCCCGGCGCGAGGGCGGCTCGGTTTGACCTCCGGCATCGTCGTCAGGCGCATCGGCGCGGCCGATTATCCCGCCTATGCGGCGGCCTTCGCCGCGTTGGCCGCCCGCTCGCGCGAACCCAACCCGCATATGTCGCCGGCGGCGATCGCGGCCGCCCGCGTCGTCGTGCCGGAGGACCGCATCGTCATTCTCGCGGCCTGGCTCAGCGAGGCGCTGGGCTCCGAGCGACTGACCGGCCTTTGGGTGCTGCGCCGCCAGCGCGACTGGCGCACCGGCTTCGCCCCCGCTCTGACGGCACCGCTGCTGCCGCTCTACGAGGTCTCATCCCTCCCCGTCCTCGACGCCGACCATGGCGAGGACGCCATGCAGGCGATGCTGCGGCATGTCCTGGCGGCGACCGACCTGCCCCGGACCCTGGCCCTGCCATTGCTGCCGCTGCAAGGCTTCGGCTTCGCGGCCTTGCAGGAGGCCTGCCGCGTCACGGGCAGCCGCCTCTCGACCAGCGAGCGCTGGCAGCGCCCGATGATGCTGCCGCAAGCCGGCGACGACGCCGAGCGCTATCTGCGCCGGGCTCTGGGCCAGAGCTACAAGAAGCGAATGCAGCAGTACCGCGCTGTCGGGAAACACGGCGTGCTGGCCTTCCGACGGCTGCGCGGTGTGGAGGCGCGCGAGGCGCTGCCGCAGTTTCTGGCGCTGGAGGCCGCAGGCTGGAAGGGCGCAGCCGGAACGGCAATCGCGAGGCTGCCGCAGGCGCAGGCCTATTTCGACAGCCTGGCCGCGCAGTTCGCCGCCACCGACGCACTCCAGCTCGACATACTGCTGCTCGACGGGCAGCCGCTGGCGATGGGCCTTCTGATCGAGAGTGCCGGCACCCGGCATTTCCTGAAGATCGCCTATGACGAGACGCAGGCGCGCCATTCCCCCGGACGGGCCCTGACGATCGCGATGCTGCAGGCGGATTTCGCCGGCACGCCGCCCGCCGTCTTCGACAGCGGTGCGGGCGACGGGGTCGATGCCGGCACCTATGTCTGGGGCGAGCGCCGGGAGATGGGCAATGCCCTGATCCGGCTGGGCGAGCCAGAGCCGGGCCTGCCGGAGGGTGCAGCCCGCCTGCGCCAGGGCTTGCGCGCGCTTCGCACTCAGCTGCAGCGGAAGCGGGCGAAAACGGTAGCGTGAGGCATCGCGATCGGCCACATCTGCGCCCGACAGCAGTGGAGGGCAGGACATGGACGTCGGCATAAGAATCGGCATCGTCACGGTTTCGGACCGCGCCTCGGCCGGGATCTACAAGGACGAGGGTGGCCCCGCCATCCGGGCCTATTTCGAGAAGGCGCTGACCTCGCCCTGGGCGCCGGTCGCCCGCGTTATCCCCGACGACCGCGCCCTGATCGCGCAGACCCTGATCGAGCTGGCGGACAGCGAGGGCTGCTGCCTGATCGTCACCACCGGCGGGACCGGCCCTGCCCCGCGCGACGTCACGCCGGAAGCGACCGAGGATGTCGTCGAGAAGCCGATGCCCGGCTTCGGCGAATTGATGCGGCAGGTCAGTCTCGCCAAGGTGCCGACCGCGATCCTCTCGCGGCAGACCGCCGGCATTCGCGGCCGCAGCCTGATCGTCAATCTCCCCGGCCGTCCGCGCGCCATCGCGGAATGCCTCGATGCGGTCATGCCGGCGATCCCCTACTGCATCGACCTGATCGAGGGCCCCTACCTGGAGACCGACCCGGCGGTGATCGTCGCCTTCCGGCCGGGTCAGAAACCGAAAGCCTGACAGCCTCCCGCGAAGACGGGCTCAACCCTGGCGCTGCGCCAGCCACTCCGCATAGGTGCCGCGCGTCAGGTCGAAGCGGTCGTTCTGGCGCGCATAGCCGTCGCCGAACATCCGCCCGACGGGCTTGTAATCGTCCAGGCTGACGCGCAGCGTCGCGGGATCGACGAGGCCGTCGCGGGCATGGATGCGGACGACCTCGCCGATCAGCATCTCGCGCGTCGGCGAGAACACCAGCGACATCGTCTTGCGGCATTCGAGCGCGAAGGGCGCTTCCGCGATATGCGGCACGCCGACCGAGACGCCGGGCTTCAGCGACAGACCCGCCGCATCGATCTCGCTGATCTCGGGCGGGAAATCGACCGCGCAGATGTTCATCGCCTCGGCCATCCCCTCATCGACGAGGTTGACGACGAATTCCCCCGCCCCGGCGATGTTGCGGGTCGTGTCTTTCGGATTGTTGCCCGGCCGGTGCTGCAGCCCGAGCACGATCAGCGCCGGGTCCTCCGAGAAGACGTTGAAGAAGCTGAAGGGCGCGGCATTCACCACGCCGTCCGGCGACAGACTGGTGACGAGCGCGATCGGGCGCGGCGTCACGCTGGCGCAGAGCAGCTTGTAGCGATCGCGCGGGGCGAGTTCGGAAAAGGCGACGGTGAAGGCGCTCATCGGTTCACTCCGGCTCGACCACGCCGACCTGGCCGGTGATCGGCCCGTAATGCTCGATCCGCCGGTGCATCTTGAAGTCGAAGATCGTCTGCTTGCCGAAGCGGGTATCGTCGAGATCGCAGGCGTGGACGATCACCCCGTCGGCCTCGCCTTCCAGCTCGGCGACGATCTCGCCGTCGGGGTTCACGATCAGCGTGCCCCCCATCAGATGGTGGCCGTCCTCGCTGCCGGCCTTGGCGACCGCCACGACCCAGCAGGAATTCTGGTAGGCGCCCGCCTGCACCGACAGGCGATGGTGGAACAGGCGCTGCGCCATCCCCTCCTTCGCCTTGTGGCCGTTGACCGAGGGCGTGTTGAAGCCGAGGACGATCATCTCGACGCCCTGCAGCCCCATCACGCGATAGGTCTCGGGCCAGCGCCGGTCGTTGCAGATGCACATGCCCATCAGTCCGCCCATAGTCCGCCAGACCGGGAAGCCGAGATCGCCGGGCTCGAAATAGCGCTTCTCGAGATGCTGATGCGCCCGCGTCGGATCGTACTCGACATGGCCCGGCAGATGGATCTTGCGGTACTTGCCGACGATGGTGCCGCTCTTGTCGACCAGGATCGAGCTGTTGAAATGCCGTCCTTCGGGCGTCAGCTCGGCATAGCCGAAGCTCATGCCCATGCCATGCGCGCGAGCGCGGTCGAACAGCGGTTGTACCGCCGGGTTGGGCATCGCCGCCTCGAACCAGGCATCGGCCTCGGCACGGTCCTCATGGTACCAGCGCGGGAAGAAGGTCGTCAGCGCGAGTTCCGGATAGACGATGAGGTCAGCGCCCTTGGCCTTCGCCTCGTCCATCAGCGCGAGCATGCGCGCCACGACCTGCTCCCGCGTCTCGGCCTTCTGGATCGGCCCGAGCTGGGCGGCGGCGACGGTCACGATGCGGGACATGGAAAACCTCGGCGGCAGGCGGGGGCGACGACGCGGCTTAGCGAAATCGGTGCCAGCCGCCTATCCCGCTCCCATGTCCGCCGCGCTCGTCCCGTCTGCGTCGTCAGCCTGCCTGGAGCTCCTGGCCGATCGCGCGCACCAGCTGCGGCCCGATCGGATCGGTGATCGAGGAATAGCCGCCGAGCAGCTCGCCGGAGCGGCCGATCAGGTATTTGTGGAAGTTCCAGCGCGGCGTTTCGCTCGGGCGCTGGGCCGCGGCCCAGCGATAGAAGGGATGGGCGTCGGGCCCCCTCACCACGCTCTTCTCGGCGAAGGCATAGGTCGCCCCGTGAGTCTGGCGGGCGGCCTCGGCAATGGCGGCACCCTCCAACGGCTCCTGCCCGCCGAAATCATTGCTCGGCACGGCGATCAGCATCAGGCCGCGGGCGCGATAGCGCTGCCAGAGCTGTTCCAGCGAGGCGAACTGCCCGGCGAAGCCGCAATTCGTCGCGGTGTTGACGATCAGCACCGGTCGGCCACGGTAATCCGCCAGCGGCATCCGGCCGCCGCCGGCGCGCGTGAAGGTGAAGGAGGAGGCCGTGGTTGTCGCCTGGGCCGCGACGCCGCCCGCCGTTGCCGGCAGGGCACAAGCTCCCGCCAGCCACCCCAGAACCTCTCGACGCCGCAAGGTCATGACATGATCCCTCCTGGCTGGCGGGCGGCATTACACCACCCGGCGTTGCAGATCATGCCCTATACGTCGCCCGGTCCAAAACGGATGTGCCCCGCGACCTTTCGGCCCGGGGCACGTTTCGTCTCGTTCGCAGACGAGCGGACGAAGCCGGAAGAACCGGCCGGCGCCGCTCAGTTGCTCAGCGACAGCACCTTCTTCACGCGGACCTCGAGGTCACGCAACTCATAGGGCTTCACCACGTAATGGTCGGCGCCGTTTGAGGTCGCCTCGTCCATCTTGTCGACCGAGCGCTCCGAGGTCGCCATGATGATCTTGATCTGGTTCAGCTCCGGCACGGAGCGGATGGCGCGCAGCAGATCGATGCCGCTCATGCCGTCCATGTTCCAGTCGAGCAGAAGCAGATCATAGCGCTTCGTCTGCATCTTCATCAGCGCTTCGCGCGCGTTCTCGGCCTCGTCGATGTCCTGAAACTCGATCTGCTTCAGGAAGTACGTCGCGAGGCCGCGCATGCTCTTCTGGTCGTCGACCACGAGGATCCTGTACTCGCTTCTCGCCTTCATCACGATCTCCTTACGCGGACCGCAGATGCGACCGCTCGCCGAGCAGGTTGCTCACCGCGGCCCCGATCTGGTCGAGGGCCACAACCCGGTCGGCGGCACCGATCTCGAACGCCGCTTTCGGCATCCCGTTTACCACACAGGTTTCCCCACTTTGGATTAACGTCTCCGCGCCCGATTTGCGCATGGCTAACAAACCATCAGCGCCGTCTCGGCCCATGCCCGTCAGCAGGATGCCGATCGCATGCTGGCCGATGCTGCGCGCGACCGAGTGGAACATCACGTCGACCGAGGGCGAATGCCCGCTGACCAGCGG
Source organism: Allobosea massiliensis (assembly GCF_042655245.1). Taxonomy (NCBI): domain Bacteria; kingdom Pseudomonadati; phylum Pseudomonadota; class Alphaproteobacteria; order Hyphomicrobiales; family Alloboseaceae; genus Allobosea; species Allobosea massiliensis. The sequence goes on from NZ_JBHSLU010000003.1 coordinate 108,287, forward strand.
CCCCTCGCGCAGGGCGCAGACGAACTCGCCGCGCCGCTCCTCGATCTCGAGATGGCGCGGCCCGCCGGGCGCGACCACCGCCATGCCGGGCTTCAGCCGGTCCCCGTCGCTCGCTTCGCGCACGTCGAGCCCCGTGGCCGTGGCCAGGCGCGCGGCGAACTTCGCCGTATAGCCCGGCGGCATGTGCTGGACGACCGCGATCGGCAGGCGCAGATGCGCAAGATCGCGCATCACCACCTGCACCGCCGGCACGCCCCCGGTCGAGGCGCCGATGGCGATGAAGGAGGCCTTGCCCCCTGCCCTTACCGGCTCGCGCGGCGCCGCTACCCGGGCGGGCGCGCTCTCGCGCCGCGAGGCGAACATGCGGCGGCTGGCCGAGGCGCGCTGGAGCGCGCCCACCAGATGCTTCATGAAGCCCTCGAGCGTGTGCGTCGTGCCGTCCGGCTTCTCGATGAAGTCGATCGCGCCGAGTTCGAGCGCCTGAATCGTGTTGTCGGCGCCGGGCCCGCCGAAAGCCGAGACGATCAGCACCGGCAGCGGATCCTGCTTGAGCACGCGCGCCAGCAGCTTGAGGCCGTGCCGGCCGGGCAGCTCGAGATCGAGCGTCACGACGTCGGGACGAAGCTCCTGGATCTTGTCCCAGCCCTCTTCGGCACTGCCGGCGATGCCGATCACCTTGAAGCCGGGCGCGCCGTCGATGATCTGCGTCATCAGCTTCTGCATCAGGACGGAATCGTCCACGACCAGAACCTTGACCGGACTGCCGGCGGAAGGGGTCATGCCCGTCATCACCAGACCTCCACTTCACCCGCCACGGGCTGCGTCTTGAGCCGGTTGAGATACGCGACTTCCTGCTGGTGCTCAGGATCACGCGCCGTCGACTGGACGTGCTGGACCCAGGCCCGCCCCGTCGAGGGCTGGTAGTGGATGCGCCGCGAGCGCGTCCCGCCGACATCCTTCGAGACGACCGGGATGCCCTCGCGATTGAGGAACTCGGTCACGAAGGCGATGTTGCCGTCGCCGATCGCCAGCATCGTCGCTCCGGAGAGAACGCGGGCACCGCCGAAGACCTTGGCCTCCAGATTGCCTCGCCTGGCGCCGCGCTTCAACAGCCCGTTGATCAGGACCTCCATCGCCGTGTCGCCATAGCGCTCGCCGGCGCTGGCGTCGGAGGCGCCGTTGTTCTTCGGCAGCAGGAAGTGGTTGAGGCCACCCACCCCGGCCTGCGGATCGCGCATGCAGACCGAGACGCAGGAACCCAGCACCGTCGCCACGATCTCGTCCTTGGCGGCGGTGATTTCATGCTCGCCCGGCGCGACCGTGATGATGGTCGCCTCGAAGCGCGGATCGAAATAGCGGCGGGAGGAACGCGCGACGCTCATGGCAGTCTCTCATAGATCGTGCGGCCGATCAGCCGGAGTTGAGGGTGGGGCTGGGGCAGCGATTCGGAATGGCCGAGATAGAGAAACCCGCCCGGCGCGAGCAGCGTGACGAAGCGATCGAGGATGGAGGCCTTGGTCTGCGTGTCGAAATAAATGAAGACGTTGCGGCAGAAGATCACGTCGAAGGGGCCGCTCATCGGCCAGCGTTCGATCAGGTTCAGCCGCTTGAACGCGATCATCCGGCGCAGATCCTCGCTGATGCGCGCCTCGCCGCGGCTGGAGTTCTCCAGCTTGAGCAGCGGCTTCACATCGGAGGGCAGCCGGTCGAACTGGTCCGGCGAATAGACCGCGGCCTCGGCCTTGGCCAGGATGTCGGTGTCGATGTCAGTCGCCAGGATCTTGAAGTCGACATCGCTGCGGTTGCCGAGCACGTCGCGCGAGACCGCGGCGATGCTGTAGGGCTCCTCGCCGGAGGACGCCGCCGAGCACCAGATCCGGATGCGGCCCCGACGTCCGCTGCGCTCCTGCACCAGCCGCGGCAGCACATCCTTGCGCAGATGGTCGAAATGGTGCCGCTCGCGGAAGAACGAGGTGTGGTTGGTCGTGACCGCGTTGATCAGCTCCGGGATTTCATCCGCCGCCTGCGGCGTCTTCAGATAGGCACAGTATTCCGCGACGGAGTGTAGGCCGAGCGCCTTGACGCGCCGGGCGAGGCGCCCGCGTGTCATCGCCTCCTTGTGCTCGCGGATGACGATGCCCGCATGCTCGTAGACGAGCTTGGAGATGAAGCCCATGTCGTCGCGCGTCAGCGTGACGTCGGTCAGTTGCGGTTGAGCCAGCGCGGCACTGGATCTCGACATGGAACTAGAACTCCGCCCAGTCATCGGCGCGTCCGCCGCCGGCGACACGCCGGCGTGGCTCCTGCCAGGTTTTCGTCGCCGGCTCCTGCCGGCGCGTTTCGTGTGTTTTCGCGGCCGGTCGGACCGGCGCCGCCGGCCTCGCCACCCGCGGCGTCTCCACCGGAGCCCGCGCAGCGACGGCCACGGGCTGCGGCACCGGCGCGCCGTCCGCGCGGAAGAACGAAACCAGACGCCGCAGCGTCGCGATCTCGCTCATCAGCTCGGTCGCCGAGGTGGCGCTCTGCTCGGCCAAGGCCGAATTCTGCTGCGTCGTCTCGTCCATCTGGGCGACGGCGCGGCTCATCTCCTCGATGCCGTGGGCCTGCTCGGCCGCGGCCTGCGAGATCTCGACGATCGTGGCCGAGACCTTGCCGGTCGCCGTGACGATCCGCTCCAGCGCCTCGCCGGTCGAGCGCACGAAGCGAACGCCCTCCCCGACCTGTTCGTTCGAGCTGACGATCAGCCCCTTGATGTCCTTGGCGGCCTGGCCCGAACGCTGGGCGAGTGCTCGCACCTCCGAGGCGACCACCGCGAAGCCGCGCCCGGCATCGCCCGCGCGGGCAGCCTCGACAGCCGCGTTGAGCGCCAGCAGATTGGTCTGGAAGGCGATGTCGTCGATCACCGAGACGATCTCGGAGATCCGCTCCGAGGAGCTCTCGATCCGCTCGATCGCGCCCACGGCCTGGGACACGACGTCCTTGCCGTCCTGCGCGACGCCCATCGCCTCGTTGGCGAGGTCGGTCGCCTCGCGCGAGCGCCCGGCGCTGTGCTTCACCGACGCGGCGAGCTGCTCGGTGGTGGCGGCGGTTTCCTCGAGATTGGCGGCGGTCTGCTCGGTCCGCTCCGCGAGGTCGCCGGCACCGCTGTCGATCTCGGCAGCCGCGCGGGCGACATGGCCGGCCGTGCCCTGGATCGTGGCGACGGTTTCTTCGAGATGCGCCAAAGCGGCATTCAGGTCCGATTTCAGCTCGGCGAGGCGGCCGCGATAGTTGCCGTTCATGCGACGGGTCAGATCGCCCTCCGCCAGTCCGCCGACGACGGCGGCAAACTCGCCGACCGCGCTTTCGACCACGGCGTTGATCTCGTTCATGCCCTCTGCGATGCGCTGCAAGGCGTCGGACTTCCCCGCGAGCGGCACCCGGCGCGAGAAATCGCCTTCAACCGCCGCTGCAACGATCTCGGCCACTTCCGCAGCGGCGGTCAGCTCATCGGTTGTCTCGTCCCATTCGACGGCGGTGCCGAGGCGGTGCCCATCGGCCCGGTTCACCGGCGTCAGCGACAGCGACACCGTGCGGCGCCCGAGCGTGAAGCGGATCGGCGGCTGCGTCCCGGTCTGGAATCCCGCGCGCGCCTGCACGCTCTCCATCACGCGGCCGAGCATGTCCTTCGCCGAACAGCCCGGAAAGGCGAGGCGGAAATCCTCCTGCGCCTCGCCGAAGAAGCGCAACAGCGCGGCGTTAACGTAGACGACGCGGCCTTCGCCATCGCAAACCATCATGCTGGTGCGGCAGCCGTCGAGCGCGGCGCGCAGACGGGCGGATTCATCTCCCGCATCCTGAAGCGCCTGCAGCTGGCGGGCGAGATCGCCGATGGCGTCGGCTCGGTCGAGATAGGGAGCTGGAACGTTTTCACCGGCGGCGCTGCGCAGAACGGCCTCGCGCAAGCTCCGGATCGGATGGTGTATACGACGGGAAACGGCCCAGCTGGACGCAACGATAGCGCCGAGCCCAGCAACGCCGAGCCCGATCAGCGAAACGGCGTCGAGATGGCCGAGGGCAGCCTGATAACCGAGACCCCCGGCCGCGCCGCCGGCCAGGAGCGCGGCGGCGGCGACGAGGAGCGGGGTCTCGAAACCCGTTCGCGTGGATGGACCGAGGGCGCTGCCCATTGATTCTGTCGTTTCTTGTTCGGCCCGCGCTTCCTGCAACGCCACTCCTCGGGCCCGTCTTTGCTTGAGGTTCAGCTTGCGCGGGCGACCTTCGCCACCTGCTGACCCTCGGCGCCACCGTCGCGGATCACCGCCGCGAGGTCGAGCAGCGCGACGATGTCGGTGTCGAGCAGCACGAGCCCTTCGATCAGGCCGTGCTCGTCACGCTCCAGATCCGGCGCCGGGCGAACCGCGCTGACCGGCACGTCGACGATATCCGACACCGAGTCGACCAGCAGGCCGGCGACCTTGTCCTCGACATCGACGACGACGATCACATGGGTCGCGGTGGCGTTGGTGGTGCCGAGGCCGATCGAGGTACGCAGGTCGTAGACCGCCAGGATCACGCCGCGCAGGTTCAGCACGCCGCGGACATGCGGAGCCGCATGCGGCAGCGGGGTCGTGGCCTGCCAGCCCTTGATCTCGCGGACCATTCCGACATCGATCCCGAAGGTGCGATCGCCGACCTTGAAGGTCACGATCCGGCGCGCCGCGGATTCCGGCTGCGCCGACGAGAAGTGCTTTTCGCCGAGTTGCAGGGTCATGGTCATCCAGCCAGTTTCAGTTCGGTTGCGGGGTTGCGCTCGCCGGAGGCGGCGAGGCGGAGCATGGAGTCGACGTCGAGGATGAGGGCGACGAGGCCGTCACCCAGGATGGTCGCGGCGGAAGCGCCGTGGACCGTGCCGTAATTGCCTTCGAGGCTCTTCACGACGACCTGCTGCTGGCCGACGATCTCGTCGACCGCGATGCCGACATTGTCGCCGCGTTCGGTCTCGGCGATGATGATGATGTTCTCGTTGCGCGTGCCGGACGAGCCCATCACGGCGCCGAGGCGGTGCAGCGGAGTGATCTCGCCGCGCCAGCGCAGCACCTCCTGGCCGAAGGTGAGATGCTCGATCGGCGTCGAGGCCAGGTGCTGCGTCTCGATCACGCTTGCGATCGGGATGACGTAGCGGTCCGAGCCGCAGCGGATGACCATGCCCTCGAGCACGGCCAGCGTCAGCGGCAGGGCGAGGGTGAACTTGCAGCCCCGACCCGGCTCGGAATCGACGCTGATGCGGCCACCGAGCGATTCCACGTTCCGGCGCACCACGTCCATGCCGACGCCGCGGCCCGAGACGTCGCTGATGACCTCGGCGGTGGAGAGGCCGGCGGCGAAGATCAGCTGGTCGATCTCCTCCGGCGCGAGCTTCTCGTCGGCACCGACCAGGCCACGCGAGCGGGCCTTGGCGAGCAGCTTGTCGCGGCCGATGCCGCGCCCGTCGTCGGTAACCGAGATGACGATGCGCCCGGCGCGATGCTCGGCGATCAGCTTGATCGTGCCTTCCGGGCTCTTGCCGGCGGCGATGCGGTCTTCCGGCGTCTCCAGCCCGTGATCCATCGAGTTGCGGATCATATGGGTCAGCGGATCAGCCAATTCCTCGATGATCGTCTTGTCGACCTCGGTGTTCTCGCCCTCGAGCACGAGGCGCACTTCCTTGCCGAGCGTCTGGGCCAGTTCGCGGACGAGGCGCGGCATGCGCTGGAACACGGCCTTAACCGGCTGCGCGCGCACCGCCATGACGTGGTCCTGCAGCTCGCGGGTCTGGCGCGAGAGCGTCAGGATGCCTTCGGCGGTCTTGGCGTAGACGTCGTAGGGCAGCGAACGGACGCATTCGACGAGCATGGACTGAGTGATGACGATCTCACCCACCAGGTTCATCAGCTTGTCGATGCGGTCGAGATCGACGCGGACGCTGACGGCCTGACGCTGGCGCGCGGCTGCGGCGTCGTTGGCAGGCGCGCGGGCCGCAGGCTTGGGCGCGGCCGGTGCTTCGGCGGCGGGCTTCGCAGCCGGCGCGGGCGCAGCCGGCTGGATGTCGGGCTGCGCGGCCGCGGCCGTGGCCGGGCCGAGCTTGGCAAGGATGGCCGAGAGATCGGCCGCAACCGAGCCGGGAACCTCGCCGCTGGGTGCGGCGGGGGCGGCCTCGGCGGCCGGGGCCGGAGCGGCGGCTGCGGCGGAGGCCTCCGACAGAATCTCGATCTGGAATTCTTCGGTCGCCAGCGTGAAGTCGAAGCGGCTCGCGATCTCCTCGACCGAGAGCTCCGTCCTCATCGTCACGACGAAGCGCATGAAGCAGTCTGAGACGTCGATCGTCTCCAGGGCCGGGACATGGCTCAGATCGCAGGCGATCGAAACGATGTCATCGGCGGGCAGGGAGGCGAAGACGACGCGGGGCTCGATGACGCGGCGGAACAGGTCCGCCTCCGGCGAGATGCGCAGCACGACATCGCGGCCGGGCTTCTGCGAAGCGGCGGGAGCGTCGTCCCAGCCGGAGTCGGCAGGGGCCGCGGTCTTGGCCTCGACCATGGCGAGCAAATTGCCGAGCGCCGCGACGCCGGGCGGATCATCGCTCGCCGCGGTCGGGGCCGCGGGCGCGGCGGGCGCCGGAGCGGCGGCCTTCGGCGCCTCGCCGGGAGCCTTGCCGACCTGCTCGAGCGCTTCCAGCAGATCGGGGCGCGGCCGGGCCGGCTCGTCGTTGCGGGCGGCGGAGACGAGGTCCGCGACGGCATCGGAGCAGCGCAGGAACAGCGTGAAGGGCGCGTCCTCGATGGCGACGCGGCCCGACCTCAGATGGTCGAGCGAGGCCTCGAAGACATGCGCGAAGGAGACCAGTTCGGTGCAGCCGAAGGCGCCCGCGCCGCCCTTGATCGAGTGAATGGCGCGGAAGGCGGCATTGACATCCTCAGGGTCCGTCGAGCCTTCGTCCAGCGCCTGCAGGCGCGATTCGAGCGCCCCCAGGAGCTCTTCGCACTCCTGGAAGAAAGTCTGCTTGAGTTCGGCCAACGGATCCATGGACAGGCCTCAGTTCTGGTAGCGGGCGACGAGGCCGAGCAGGGTGTTGGGCTCGAACGGCTTGACCATCCAGGCGCTGGCGCCGGCGCGACGACCCTCCGCCTTGATCTCGGCGCCGTTTTCCGTGGTCAGCACGATGATCGGCGTGTTCTGGCCGGCCGGGCGGGCGCGGCAGGCACGGGTGAACTCGATGCCGTCCATGAGCGGCATGTTGAGATCGGTGATCACCAGGTCGGGCTTGAACTGGTCGAACTTCACCAAGCCTTCCTCACCGTTCTCCGCCTCGGCCACCTCGTGGCCGGCATTGCGCAGAGTCAGGCTGAGCAGACTGAGCAGGGTCTTGGTGTCGTCGATGGCGAGGATGCGCATTCAAATCACTCCAGAACGAGAGCGCTGTGAGCGGGATCGAAACCGATCGCCCGCAGGGATTCGCGGCACTCCGCGGAAGCTGCCCTCAGCGAGACGGACAGCCCCCGCGCCTTCGCGCTGGTCGCGGCGGAATGCAGCAGCTGGATCCACAGGCTGGGCAGCGGCCCGGCCTCGGCACATTCCACGGCGATGCTTTCCTTCTGCTCCAGCGCGACGAGCAACTGGTTGCGGAAGGTGGCCGCTTCGGAGCGGCCGAGGAAGGCGGGGAGCGATACGGTGATGACCATGTGACACGACCCAGGATTGCGCCAATCAGCATCGCGGCAGACTGGTAAAAATTTCCCTAACCACACGACGTAGCGTCAACTTTTTGGGCAGGGGGGTGTCCGGAGTGCCACAGCAGGGCGTTTGACGCTGCGTCAAGGGCAAGGGAATACTGCCGAATTTGTCAGAAGATGGCGTTGCTGATGGCGCGCGGGACGAGCGTGATGCTGCCATTCGCCTCGCGGTACTTGCGCGGGATGTTGATGATGCCCGAGAGATGGAGCCAGAGGTTGTTGGGCGAGATCGGCTTGGTGATGATCTCGTGCGCGCCGAGCTTTGCCGCCTGCACGACGGAGCGACGGTCCGGCTTCTCCATCATCACCAGCACCGGAGCCTTGGCGAAGGGCGAGGTCTTGAAGGAGCGAATCGCAGCCAGACATTTGGTGCTGCCATTATCCGGCAGGTCCCAGTCCAGGATCACGATGTTCGGCTGCTTCTGGATGAACATCGTCGCGGCGGAGGGGAGGTCCGATGCCTCGAAGATGCGATGCAGCTGCGCCTGGTAGAGCATCGTTCGCACGATGCGCCGGTAATGCGGGCTCGGATCGATCAGGAGCACCGACAGATTGGGAAAGGACGGCGCGATATGCATGACGCGGGGCCCGACAACTCACTCTACAACGACTGACGCAACAAAACCGGTCGGCTGGAAGGGCCTCGCTACACGTTCAGGCCGAAGCGGAACCCGCCCCAGTGCCGGCCCTTGACCATGATCGGCGCCGAGAGATCCTCCATCACCAGGAACTGGCCGCCACCCATGTCGCGGCGATAGGTCTGGAGCAGGAAGGGCTTGCGGTTGCGGGCCGCCGCCAGGCCGGTGCGGTCGTTGAAGATGCGCCGGTTGCGGCAATTGGCGTTGTTCCAGACCGGGTCCTGGCTCTGCGGATGCGCGTATTTCAGATTGTGCGTCGGCAGGAAGCCGTTGCGGTCCACCGCCGCGCAGAACACGATGCGCCGATTGGAGGCCAGCAGCGGCTCCTGGATCGGCGGCAAAATCCGGTCGCAGAGCTTCACGAACCGCGTCATGTGCTGCACCGGGTCGGTTCCCGGGATCGGCTGGTAGGCCTCGTCGAAGAGGTCCGCGGGCGTGACCTCGCCGCGGTCGAGGGCCTGCTCGAACAGCAGGCCGATCTGCGTGGCCGTCTCCATCGCCGTCGCGATCAGCTCCGATTGGGCGGTGCGAACGCCGGAGGCGGCGATCGCGCCGAGGATGCCCTCGCTGATCGACACCAGCGCCTCGGCCCGTTGCGAGGCCTTCTCGAGGTTCTCGCTGGAATGGTCGACGCCCTCCACGAGCGCCTTGAGATCCTCGCTCACCTTCGCAAAGGCGACGGCGTTATCGCGGGTCGGGTTCGAGATCGCGTCGATCTCGCCGATCAGTTCGACCACCGAGCGGCTGAAACTGTCCAACTCGCCGATCTGCAGGGAGATCGAGCGGCTTTCATGGCTCGCGCGCTGCGCCGTCTGGGCGTTCTCCTCGCTCTTGCTCGCGAGTGTATCGACCGACTTGACCAGCGCATCGAGCTGCTTGGCGCTGAGAGCGGTGGCGTCGCGCGTCTGCTCGGCAAGGTGCTTCACCGCAGCGGCGATGACCGCGAAGCCGCGTCCGGCGGCGCCGCTGCGAGCCGCCTCCACGCCGGCATTGATCGAGAGCAGCTGGATTTCGCGGGTAATGGCCTGGATGGCGTCGCTAGACGCCCGCACCTTGTGCGCGTCGGTTACGGCCTGCGACAGCGCCTCGGAGATCGACTGGGCGCCCTGCGACAGCGCCTCGATGTCCGACTGGGCCGAGTTCAAGCCCTGGCGCACCGCGCCGGTGACGCGCTCGAGCCCGTGACGCACGGCCGAAGCGGTGGTCTGGGCACCCTCTGCCGCCTGCTCGATCGCGCGGTTGGCGCGCGAAACCTGATCGACCGCCGTCACAACGCGGTGAAGGCCATGGGTCTGCCCGTCGAGCTGGCGCGTCACGTCGCTGATGCGGCCCGAGATATCGGTGATCTCGACGCCGAGCTTGGCGAAGCGCTCGGCGATGTCGCGGACGGCCCGCTCCGCCGCCGCCTCGGTCGGCATGTCCTCATTGGCCGGCTCAGGGGCGGTTCGCGCAAGCGCATGCATGGTAGGCGGGTCCTTTTCGGGCCTCGGCATTCCTACCGAACCCTAGCGAAACGCGGTAAACCGAGGGTTAACTCAACTTTTGGGCGTAGCTTCATGAGAGCGTCCCGCCCGACCCGCCCTGCAGCGACCGCGACCGGAGGAACCGCGCGGCCCGAGAATCCGTATATGCTCTGCATCCGCGCACGCGGCTCCGGCATAACGTTGGGGCAATCCGATACCGCGACCGCTCATGGAGGATCCCGATGAAGACCACCGCATCCCTGTCCCGCCGCTCGCTCCTCGGGATCGGCGCCGCCGCCCTCGCCGTGAGCGCCGCTCCCCGCGTCTGGGCACAGGCCGCCGCCCCGGCCGCGCCGGCTGGCCCCTTCTCCCTGCCCAAGCGCGCCTATGAGGCCGCGGCGCTCGAGCCGCATATCGACGCGATGACCATGGACATCCATTACACCCGCCACCACGCGGCCTTCGTCACAGCCCTCAACAACGCCGCCAAGGACCATGGCGTCCTCGCATCGAAGCCGATCAACGAACTTCTCGGCGACATCGGCTCGTTGCCGGAGGCGGTCCGCGTGCCGATCCGCAACGCCGGCGGCGGCCACGCCAATCACAGCATGTTCTGGGAGATCATGGGGCCTGGCGCCGGTGGCGCACCCACCGGCGACGTCGCCGCCGCAATCACCAAGGATCTCGGCGGATTCGACAAGTTCAAGGCCGATTTCGAGGCGGCGGGCCTGCGCGTCTTCGGCTCGGGCTGGGTCTTCGTCACGGTCGACAAGGCCGGCAAGCTGACGCTGGCGAGCAAGCCCAACCAGGACAGCCCGCTCATGGACAAGCAGATGGTCCTGCTCGGCAACGACGTCTGGGAACACGCCTATTACCTGAAGTACCAGAACCGCCGCGCCGACTACCTCAAGGGGTGGTGGAACGTCGTCAACTGGGCGAAGGTCAACGAGCGCTACGCCGCTGCCAAGGCCGGCAAGCTGACCGTCTGAGCGACCCAGTCTCGCGAACAGGATCGATACCCGGCCCATCGGCCGGGTATCGTCATTTTGGGCATGCCTGACGCCTGCCCTGCGCGCTTGCATCGACAGGCCAGCCGCCCTAATTTAGAACTATTCTAAATTATGAGGCGCTCGATGCTCTCTCGTTTTTCCCTTCCGGGTTTTGGCGGCAAGCGTCGCTTCGACGAACTCTCCGAGAAGGAGGTCCTCGCCCTGGCGATCGCCTCGGAGGAGGAGGATGGCCGCATCTACGCGATCTACGCCCAGAAGCTGCGGACGGCCTATCCGGCCTCGGCCGCGGTGTTCGACGGCATGGCGAGCGAGGAGGACGGCCACCGTCAGCGCCTGCTCGCGCTCTATCAGCAGCGCTTCGGCGACGTCGTCCTGCCGATCCGGCGCGAACATGTCGCGGATTTCTACACACGCAAGCCGGTCTGGCTGGTCGAGAACCTCGGCCTCGACCAGATCCGGGCCGAGGCCGAGGATATGGAGCGGCAGGCGCGCGACTTCTATGTCGCGGCTGCCGGCCGCTCGACCGATGTCGAAACGCGCAAGCTCCTCGGTACGCTGGCGGCGGCCGAAGCCGGGCATCAGGCCAAAGCCCAAGGCCTCACCGCCGAGCATCTCGGCGGGGATGTCCGCACCGACGAGGACCTCGCGGCCAAGCGCCAGTTCGTGCTGACCTGGGTCCAGCCGGGCCTGGCCGGGCTGATGGACGGCTCGGTCTCGACGCTGGCCCCGATCTTCGCCACCGCCTTCGCGACGCAGGACCCGCATACCACCTTCCTGATCGGCCTCTCGGCCTCGGTCGGTGCCGGCATCTCGATGGGCTTCACCGAGGCCGCCCATGACGATGGCAAGCTCTCGGGCCGCGGCGCGCCCTGGAAGCGGGGCCTCGCCTCGGGCGTGATGACCACGCTGGGCGGGCTCGGCCATGCCCTGCCCTATCTGATCCCGCATTTCTGGACGGCGACCACGGTGGCTCTGATCGTCGTCTTCATCGAGCTCTGGGCGATCGTCTGGATCCAGAACCGATACATGGAGACGCCCTTCCTGCGCGCCGCCTTCCAGATCGTGCTCGGCGGCGGGCTGGTGCTCGCGGCGGGCATCCTGATCGGCGGGTCCTAGTCGCCCGTCATGCTCGGGCTTGCCCCGAGCATCTCTTGCAAAAAGAGACACCTCTGTCGGGAAGGGCTTCTTGGGTCCGCGCAAGCGCGGCCCGAGCATGACGAACTAGCCGAGCACCGGCGCCCTCGCCTCGCACACCCCCTCCCGCTGGAGCGCGAACGCCGCCCGCAGGCAGAGATCCTCGCGCCAGGGCGCGGCGATGATCTGCACGCCGATCGGCAGCCCGTCGCCGAACACCGGCACCGCCGCGACGGGCAGGCCGATCGCCGAGATCGGCTGGGTGAAGAGTCCGAGATTGGGCCGCAGCGGCACGGTCTCGCCGCGCAGTTCGAGCGTTTTCTGACCGACCAGCGGCGCCGGACAGGGCGTGGCCGGCGCGATGATCAGATCGACATCGGCGAAGACCCGCATCATCTCGTCTTGAAACCAGCGCCGCGCCCGCTGCGCCTGGACGTACCAGGCCGCCGGCAGCATCGCCCCGGCGAGGAAGCGGTCGCGGGTCTCGGGGTCGAAATCATCCGCCCGCGCCCGCAGACGGTCGAGATGGAAGGTCGCGCTCTCGCTGTTGGTGATGAGGAAAGCGGCGGCGCGAGCGATCGCCGCGCCCTCCAGCGCGACCGTTCCCGTCGCGCCCAGCGCCTTCGCAACAAGCGCCACGGCCGCAGCTGCCTCCGGCATGCCGTCGGTCGCGAAATGCCCGCCCGCCACCGCGATCCGCAAGCCACCGAGACCCGCATGCAGCGACGGCAGCGCCGGTTCGACCGGCCGCTGCGCGCAGGCCGGATCTTGGGCATCCGGTCCCTGCAGCGCGTCATAGGCGGTCGCCAGGTCGGTAACGTCGCGCGCGAAGGGGCCGAGATGGTCGAGCGAGTCGCAGAAGGGGAAGCTGCGCGTGCGCGGCAGCCGCCCATAAGTCGGCTTCAGGCCGAAGACGCCGCAGAGCGAACTCGGCACGCGGATCGAGCCGTTGGTATCGGAACCCAGCGAGAGCGGGCTCAGGCCGGCCGCCGTTGCCGCCCCCGAGCCGGAGGAGGAACCGCCGGCCATGCGGGCCGGGTCGTGCGGGTTGCGGCAGGGCCCGTCATGGGCGTTCTCGCCGGTGAAGTCATAGGCGTATTCGCCCATGTTCAGCCCGCCGAGCAGCACGGCGCCCGCCGCCGTCAGCCGCTCGACCAGCACCGCGTCGCGCGCGGCCGGCTTTCGCTCGCGATTGATCTTCGAGCCCGCCCGCGTCGGCAGGCCTTCGATATCGAACAGATTCTTGGCCGCGAAGGGCACGCCCGCCAGCGGCCCGAGCGGCGCGCCGGCAGCGCGAGCGGCATCGACAGCACGCGCCTGCGCCAGCGCCCGCTCGGCGGTGACATCGGTGAAGGCGTTGATGGCGGAATCGAGCGAAGCGATGCGGGCGAGGAAGGCTTCGGTGACCGCCAGAGCCGTCACCTCCCCCTCCCGGACCTGCGCCGCAATGCGGTAGGCCGGCGCGAAGACATCAAGGCTCACGCGCTCGCCTCCGGCGCGCCCGGCCGGAACACCGGGGCGAGTTCGAGCGAGGCTTCGTCGATCGGCGCGGCGCGGACGATCTCAGCCATGCCATGGGCGATGGTGAGGAACTGCAGCACCACCGGCCGCTGCGCATCCGTGATGGTCAGCCCCAGCACCGGCGCCATCGCGTCGCAATGGCGCGCGGCGTCGAAGGCCGTCTTCGGATCGGCTCCGCTCATTCCGCCGGCTCCAGCTGGGCGCGAGGCTCGGTCGTCATCGTCTTGGCTCCGCTTTCCGCCGCGAGGCTCTTGCCGCAATACCAGAGGAACCCCGCGACCATCGCATAGGCGAGGCTGATCGAGGGCGTGACGCCCAGCCCCTTGCCGATGCCGATCGCCTCGCCATGCATCAGCCCGAAATAGGTGAGGATGGCGCCAGCGGCCGCAAAACCGGCGGCCTGCACGAACTGCTTCTCGATGACGAAGACGGCGATGGCACCGAGGACGAGCCCCGACAGGATCGCCCCGCCGCCCATCAGTTCGAGCCCGTGATAGAGCACGCCCATATTGGCCATCTTGTCGATGCCGACAGCCGCCGCGTTCGTGCCCGCGGCGCCCAGCGCCCCGTCGATCTGCACCTTGGCCCAGGCCGCCAGATGCGGCGTTACCGCCAGGACAATCGCAGGGGCATGGCTGGTCGGCGTGGTCTGGAAGGCCTGCGCGCCGATCAACATGCCGATATAGAGCAGGATCGGCGAGATCGCGACGATCGGGATCAGCGCCAGCAGCAGCGCGACGATGCCGAACCAGCAGAGCACGATCACGATCAGCCCGGTGGCGGCCGAATAGCCGATGCGCCCGCCCATCGCCTTCCAACCGGGATGGCCGATATAGACGGCGTTGATGAACGGGTTGCCCATCAGGCAGCCGATCAGCGAGACGACGCCGTCGGCGGTCAGCACCCGCGTGGTCGGGTAGTGGTCGCCGGCAGCTTCCGCGCTCTCGACATTGTCCATCGCCTCGACGAGATCGTAGATGCCGAAGGGGATGGCCGTGACCAGGATGATCCCGAGATAGGTGAAGCCCGAGAAGACGTGGTCGAAGGCCGGCACCGGCAGCGAGAAGCCGAAATTCGAGAAGGCCGCGCCGAGCTTGGCCAGCGAGAGCCCGCCGACATCGAGCCCGATGAGCGAGGATCCCCAGGCGATCACGAGGCCGAAGGCGATCGCGACGAGCCCGGCCGGGATGCCGCGCGGATAGCGGATGCCGCCGAACCAGCTCACCAGGATGATCGCCAGGCACACCAGGCCGATCGCCGGCGTCAGGAAGATCTCCAGCGCCGGCCGCATCGAGATGAAGGCGATCGAGACGCCCGCCAGCGTGCCGAGCAGCGCCGCGCGCGGCGTGATCTTGCGGATGTAGGGCGCGATGAAGCCGCCGATCATCAGGATGAAGCTCTGGAAGAACACCCAGACGAGGCCCGCCTCCCAGCCCTTGACGGGATCGCCGGTCATCGTCGCGATCGGCAGCATGATCACGAAGGTGACGACGAACATGTGCGGCACGCTGATGCCCGAGGGCAGCGCGCAGACATCGTCCCGACCGGTCTCCTTGGCGAGCTTCCAGGCCAGCCAGGCATAGTAGCCGGTCGAGAGCGCCATCATCAGCCCCAGCGCCGGCAGGATGCGCCCGTAGATCAGCTCCGTCGGCATCTTCAGGACGAATTGCAGGAGCCCGGTCAGCACCAGCAGGTTGACCAGGATGTTGGTCCCGAAGCCGAACAGGGCGTTCCAGTCGCCCGGTGCCCAGAGCTTCGGTGAGGTCGTCGTCGCGCTCGCCGTCGTCGTCGCCATGTCCCCCTCCTGTCCCGGCCTCTCAGCCCCTCATCAGGCCGCCTTCTCCCGCCCGGAGAGCGCGGCCAGCACCTCCGTCGTCGTCGAAACCCAGCCGAAGATTCCGCCCTGGGCCGCGATCATCTGCAGACCCACCTCGTGGAATTCGGGGAAATAGGAGGCGCAGGCATCGCCCAACACGAGGCAGCGATAGCCCCGGTCATTCGCCTCGCGCACCGTGGTGTGGACGCAGACCTCGGTGGTGACGCCCGTCACCATCAGCGTCTCGATGCCGCGGTTGCGCAGCATCAGCTCGAGATCGGTCTGGTAGAAGGCGCCCTTGCCGGGCTTGTCGATCACCGGCTCGCCGGGCAGCGGCGCCAGCGCGGGGATGATCTCGTGCCCCGCCTCGCCGCGGATCAGGATGCGCCCCATCGGCCCGCAGGCACCGATGCGCTTGTCGGCCGGGCCGCGCAGGACCTTGGCCGGCGGCGCGTCGGCGAGATCGGGCCGGTGCCCCTCGCGGGTGTGGATGACGAGCAGCCCCGCCGCCCGCGCTGCCGCCAGGATCGCCCGGCAGGGCTCGACCGCCGCCACCAGCCGCGAGACGTCGTTGCCGAGCGCGGCGCCGAAGCCGCCGGGCTCGAGGAAGTCGCGCTGCATGTCGATGATGATCAGCGCCGTGCGCGCCATGTCGACGCCGAGCGGGAAGGGCCGGGCAGGAATGTCGATGCGGCTCACGGTGCGGCGCCCCCGATCGCGGATCAGCGGAACGGGCTTTGCAAGGCCCGTGCCTGAGCGCGAGTCAGCGCCGGAAGCGGAATCGGATCATGAGAAGCACAGCCGAACCCATTGCCGGAACGAGACAATTCCGGCGATTCGAAATCTGAGCCGAAACGACCTCGGCCCGCCGCATTCGACAAAGCGGCGGACGAGCGCATTCGTTGCATAATCCTTGCATGCAACTCCTTGAGTTTTGCCTAATCGATAGGCGCTGCGAAAGAGAGCCCCGTGACGACCCTGACCAGCCTGCTCGACGCCCATCTCGATGGCAGCGCCACCATCCCCCAGACCATCGCCGCCTGCTATGCCCGCCACCGCGCCCATGGCGACGCGGCGATCTTCATCACGCTGCGGCCCGAAGCCGAAGTGCTGGCGGAGGCTGAGGCCCTGCAGGCGGAGGGACCGCGCGGCCGTGCGTTGTGGGGCATCCCCGTCGCGGTGAAGGACAATATCGACGTCGCCGGCCTGCCCACCACCGCGGCCTGCCCCGCCTTCGCCTTCACGCCCGCACAGGACGCGACCGTCGTCGCCCGGCTGCGTACGGCTGGCGCCATCGTCATCGGCAAGACCAATCTCGACCAGTTCGCCACCGGCCTGAACGGCTCCCGCTCGCCCTATGGCGTACCGCGCAATGCGCTCCGCGCCGATCTCGTCCCCGGCGGCTCCAGCTCCGGCTCGGCAAGCGCCGTCGCAGCCGGCATCGTGCCCGCGGCGCTGGGCACCGATACGGCGGGCTCGGGCCGCGTACCGGCGGGACTGCAGAACCTCGTCGGCCTCAAGCCCAGCCTCGGTCTCGTCTCGACGGCGGGCGTCGTGCCGGCCTGCCGCACGCTGGACTGCGTCTCCGTCTTTGCCCTGACCGTCGAGGATGCATGGGCGGTGCTGTCGGTCGCAGCTGGCCCCGATGCCGGCGATCCTTGGTCCCACGCCCTGCCGCTGGGCCGGCGAGGCGCGGTGCCGCCAAAGCTCAGAATCGCCGTGCCCCGCCCGGAGGATCTCGACGTCGCGGGCGATGCCGCAGCCGCCGCGAGCTTCGCCGCCGCGGTCGAGCGCGCCAAGGCCCTCGGCGCCGAGATCGTCCCGCTCGACATGGCGCCGTTCTACGAGACCGCGCGCCTGCTCTATGAGGGACCCTGGGTCGCCGAGCGCTATCTGACGATCCGCGATCTGCTCGCGAAGGACCCAGAGGCGATCCTGCCCGTGATCCGCCAGGTCATCGCCGGCCGGCCTTTGCCCGATGCGGCCGAGACCTTCGCCGCGCGCTACCGCGTCGCCGAACTCGCGCTGGTGGCGAAGGCGGCGATGAAGGGCATCGACGCACTGATGGTGCCGACAGCGCCGCGCCCGGTGACGCTGGCCGAGATGGCGGCCGACCCTGTCGGCGCCAATTCGCTGCTCGGGCGCTACACCAATTTCGTCAATCTGCTCGATCTTTGCGCGCTGGCCATCCCCGCCAGCCTGTCGGCCGACGGCACGGCGGCGGGCGTGACCCTGATCGCTCCGGCCGGGCATGATGCCGTGCTCGCGGGCATCGGGCAGGCGCTCCACGCCGCTGCGGGGCTGCCGCTGGGCGCGATCGGCCTGCCTCATCCCGCCGCGACACCCGCGCCGGTTCGGGCCGCGCCCGACGCCATCGAGATCGCCGTCGTCGGCGCGCATCTCTCCGGCATGCCGCTGAACCGGGAGCTGACCGACCGGGGGGGCAGCTTCCTGCGGGCGACCACGACCACTGCGGACTACCGACTCTTCGCCCTGCCGGGGGGACCGCCGGCGCGGCCAGGCCTGATCCGTGTCGGGGCCGGCGGCGCCGCGATCGCGCTCGAGGTCTGGTCGCTGCCGCCGGAGGGCTTCGGCCGCTTCGTCGCCGGCATCCCCTCCCCGCTCAGCATCGGCACGCTGGCGCTGGCCGACGGCACGAGCGTCAAGGGCTTCCTCTGCGAAACCATCGCGACCGAAGGCGCGCGCGACGTGACGACATTCGGCGGCTGGCGCGCCTTCGTGGCGGCGCAGGCGAAGGTGGGGTGACGGCAAAGCCGGACTTCGCCGAACAGCGTGCACGTGATAAGGTCACCTGTAGTCACCGTGGGAGATCGCGATGAAGGAAGTCCAGTTGCGGGAGGCGAAGGCGTCCCTCTCCGCTCTCGTCGACCGTGCCGTCGCCGGCGAGCCTGCGCTCATCACCCGGCATGGGCGCAAGGAGGCGGTCGTGCTGTCTTTCGCCGAGTATCAGCGCCTCGCCAACGTGCCGAGTTTCGAGGAGCTGCTGGCCGCCTTTCCCGGCGAGCCTGGCGATATTCCCGATCGGGATCGGTCTTCGCCGCGCGAACTCGAGTTCTGATGTACCTGCTCGACACCGACATGCTTTCGGCGTCGGCTCCGACCAAGGCCCAGCAACACGGCCCGTGGCTGGATTGGCAGGCTCGGGCCAAGGGACGGCTTTTTCTGTCCGCGATCACCATCGCTGAGGTGGAGAGCGGCATCTGCGCGTGCTTGCGTCGTGGCGCGACCACCAAAGCACTCCGCCTGCGGCAGTGGATCGATGCGATGGCCCATCTCTACGCCGGACGTATCCTGCCGTTCGATCTTAATGTCGCCTATGCCGCGGGGCCGTTGCTCGATCGGGCTCGCGCTCACGGGACGGGGTTCGCCGACATTGCAATCGCCGCCACTGCAGCCGCACACGGTCTGATCGTCTTGACCGGCAACGAGAGGCACTTCCGCCCCCTCGAGGTCGCCTGCATCAATCCCTTAAGGGAACTGCCGCCGCTGTGAGCCGCCCCCTCACCGCGTCTCCGCATAGCTCCTGAACGCATCCCTGACGATACCGATATGGGCGCGCATCGCCTCCTGCGCACCCGGCTGGTCGCCACGCAGGATCGCCTGCACGATCAGCTCATGCTCCCGATAGGAACCGCCGAGGCGGCCCGTGGCGCGGAACTGCGCCCGCCGGAACGGCGCGACGCGGGTGCGCGTCATCAGCGTCAGCTCGGCGAGATAGCCATTATGCGAGCCGGCATAGATCGCGGCGTGAAAGGCCTCGTTCTTCGCGTGATAGCTGGCCGGGTCGCCCTCATGGACGAGCAGCCTTAAAGCCTCGTGCAGGGCTTCCAATGCCCGCCGCTCGGGCACGGTCATGTTGCGGGCGGCGAGCCCGGCGCAGAGCGCCTCCAGCTCCGCCATCGCCTCGAACATGTCGTTCAACTGGCGGGGCGTCGGAAGCGCCACCACCGCGCCGCGATGCGGCCGGACGCTGACCAGCCCCGAGGCCGACAATTGGCGGATCGCCTCTCGCACCGGCGTGCGCGACACGCCGAAGCGGGTGGCGAGTTCCTGTTCGTCCAGCGGCGTCCCCGGCTCGAGCTGGCCGGAGACGATCGCATCGGACAGCTGCAGCCGCAGCGCCTCGGTGCGCGTCACCGGCGCGGTGGCGGCCCTTGCGGTTCGGACGGGGGCGGAACCTGGCTGCATGACCCTGTCGCCGTCGGGGAAAGGTGGGGCGGGAGGAGCAAGGGCATGCGCGGTCGCCCGCAGCGGCCGCTCACTCGGCGATGGCGCTGACATGGGCGGCGACGACGCGCCAGCCCTCGGGGAACTTGACCCAGGTCTGGCTCTGGCGGCCGATCTTGCCCGCCATGCTCTCGCGCCGGAACAGCGTATTGGCCGTGGCGAAGGCGTCGCCATAGGTGGTGATGACGGTGCGCTCGATCGTGCGCTTCAGCCCGGCGGACGGGCGCGCCGCGCGGAAGGCCGCGATCTCGCCGAAGCCGTAGAGATTTTCGCCGATGCCGTAGCGGATCGTCTCGGGCGCATCCTTGAAGCAGGCGTCCAGCACCGCGACGTCGTTCTCGTTCAGCGCCTTCTCATAGACCATGAAGGCGGCCTCGACTTCGGCGACGACGGCGGGATCGTTGAGGATCATGGGTTTCTCCGGTCGGCTATCGTCATTGCGAGCGCAGCGAAGCAATCCAGGGGACGTCGAGCACTGCCGTTCTGGATTGCTTCGCTGCGCTCGCAATGACGGCAGAATGTCATCACGCCGGCGGATGGGGAATCGCCGTCAGCAGTTCCTTGGTATAGTCCGCCTTCGGGTCGCCGAGCACCTCCTCGGCCGTGCCCTGCTCGACGATGGCGCCCGTCTTCATCACGATCACTCGGTCGCAGAGCAGCCGCACCACATTGAGATCATGCGAGACGAAGAGATAGCTCATCCCGAGCCGCTCCTTCAGCTCCTGCAGCAGGTTCAGCACGACCGCCTGGACGGAGACGTCGAGCGCCGCCGTCGGTTCGTCGAGGATGACGAGATCGGGGTCGAGCGCGATCGCCCGTGCGATGCCGACCCGCGCCTTCTGCCCGCCCGAGAGCTGGTGCGGGAAGCGGTCGATCAGCTCGACCGGCAGCCCGACCAGCCGCGCCAGCTCCTCGCAGCGCGCCCGCAGCGCGTCGCGCCCCGAAATCCCGCCCATCCGCAGGATCGGATCGGCGATCGCGCGTTCCGCCGTGAAGCGCGGATTGAGGCTGTCGGTCGGGTCCTGGAAGACCATCTGGATGCGCCGGCGATGCGCGGACGCCGCGAACTGCTTGGCGGGAATCGCCCCGATATCCGTGCCGTCGAACAGGATCGAGCCGCTGGTCTTGTCGATCAGCCGCGTGATCATCATCGAGGTCGTCGATTTGCCGCAGCCGGACTCGCCGACGAGCCCGAGCGTCTCGCCCTTGGCCACGCTGAAGCTGATGCCGTCGACGGCGCGGAACGGAGCTTTCGGCTCCTCCGCCTTGCCCATCAGCTTTGCGAAGAGCGAGCCGCTCTGTGGCCGCGGATACTCCTTCACGAGGTTTTCGACCCGCATCAGCGGCGCGGCATCCGACTTCGGCACAGCCTTCGCAGCCACCGGCTGTGCGGCCGGTCCCTTCTGCGCCTCCGGCAGCAGGTCGCGCAGGCTCATGCCGATGCGCGGCGTCGCCTGCATCAGCTTGCGGGTATAGGGGTGCTGGGGATTGCGGAAGATCTCGCTGGCCTGCGCCGTCTCGACGACGTTGCCCTTCTCCATCACCACGACCTTGTCGCAATAGGCGGCCGCCAGACCGAGGTCATGGGTGATCAGGATCGTCGACATGCCGCGCTCGCGCGTGAGCTCGACGATCAGGTCCATCACCGCCTTCTGGGTGGTGACGTCGAGGCCCGTCGTCGGCTCGTCGGCGATCAGGAGTTGGGGCTGGCAGGCGAGCGCCAGCGCGATCACGACGCGCTGGCACATGCCGCCGGACAGCTCGAACGGATAGGCGTCGTAGCGTTCCTCGGGTCGCGCGATCCTGACCTTGGCCAGTGCTTCGATCGCCTTCTCCCGCGCCGTCGCCCGCGTCGCCTGAACATGTTCGAGCAGCACGTCCTCGATCTGCTTGCCGACCTTGCGGATCGGGTTCAGCGCCGCGCGCGGGTTCTGGAAGATCATCGAGATCTCGCGCCCGCGGATGTCGCGCATCTGCGCTTCGCTGGCCGCCACGAGGTCCACGCCTGAAAACGAGATCGCGCCCTCGGCGACCTTGCCGGCCCGGTCGAGGATCCGCACCACGGCATAGGAGGTCACCGACTTGCCGGAGCCGGATTCGCCGACGATTGCCACCGTCTCGCCCTTGGCGACGCTGACGTCGATCGCCTTGACCGCCTGCACCGTGCCGCGCCGCGTGGCGAATTCAACGGTGAGGTTCTGGATGTCGAGGAGCGGGGGCGCGGTCATGGACGGACAACTCCGTCATGCTCGGGCTTGACCCGAGCATCTCTCGCCGGAGGTTCCCGGCTCTCCGCTTCGCTCCGGCCGGGAATGCCGGCTTGGTGGACCTGAGCCATCCTCAATTCCTCCGCTGCGGGTCGACGAGGTCACGCACACCGTCGCCGAGCAGGTTGAAGCAGAACACCGCCGTCATCAGCGCCAGCCCCGGGAAGAAGGCGATCCACCATTCGCCCGAGACGATGAAGCTAGCCCCCTCCGCGACCATGATCCCCCATTCCGGGGTGGGCGGGCGCACGCCGAGCCCGATGAAGGAGAGCCCCGCCGCGTTGAGGATGGCATAGCCCATGGTCAGCGACATCTGCACCGCCATGATCGGCATGATGTTGGGCACGATCTGCGTCAGCAGCAGGCGCCAATCGGAGTTGCCCGAAAGCCGCGCCGCCTGGACGAAGCCCGCCTCGCGCCGGACATTCGCCTCGGCCCGTGCGACGCGGGCATAGAGCGGGAAATTGATGATCGCGGTGGCGATGACGATGTTGGTCACGCTGTTGCCGAGCGCCGCGACGATGCCCATCGCCAGCACGAAGAGCGGAAACGCCATGATCGTATCGGCGATGCGCCCGACCACCTTGTCGACCCAGCCGCCATAGAAGCCGGCCATGACGCCGGCGAGCCCGCCCATCGCGAAGACGAGCGCGACCGAGCAGACCGCGATGGCGAAATCGAGCCGCGTCGCCACGATCACCCGGCTGAAGATGTCGCGGCCGAGCTGGTCGGTGCCGAACCAGTGCCGCGCGCTCGGCGCTTGAAGGGCCGAGTTGGTGTTGCTGGCGAGCGGATCATAGGGAACCAGCGAGGGGCCGAAGATCGCCGCGAACAGGATCAACGCGAAGAGCCCAAAGGCGAGCCCGGTCACCGGGTTCTCGGAGACGATGTGGCGGGCATGCGCCAGCAGGCTGGTCGAGGGCGGTGCTTCGAAGCGCAGGGCGGGCGCGGGGGCGGGATCGATCTTGGTCATGTCGTTCATGCCCTCAGCCCTCCAGCCGGACGCGCGGGTCGATGACGCCGTAGAGCAGATCGATCATCAGGTTCAGCGCGACGTAGAGGATCGCCATCGTCAGCACGAAGCCCTGGATCGGGGCATAGTCGGAGGCAATCAGCGCCTCGACCGCATAGGAACCCACGCCCGGCCAGGCGAAGACCTTCTCCACCAGAACGTTCGCTCCGAGCAGGAAGGAGAACACCATGCCGAGCGTGGTCACGACCGGCAGCATCGCATTGCGGAAGGCGTAGGTGCCGATGACCTTGCGGCTGGAGAGCCCGCTGGCGCGCGCTGTCCGCACGAAATCCGCCCCGAGCACGGCGAGCATCGAGGCGCGCGTCATCCGCGTGATCGGAGCGAGCGAGAAGATCGCCAATGTGATCGCCGGCAGCGCGATCTGCGCCAGCGCGGCCCGGAAGGTCTCGCCATCCCGCGCCAGCAGCGAGTCGACCAGATAGAGCCCGGTGACGCGTGCGGGCTCCGAGGCGAAGACGTCGAGCCGCCCGAGCGGCGCCGGCGCCCAGCCGAGGATGAAGTAGAAGACATAGACGAGCAGCAGCCCGGTGAAGAACACCGGCAGCGAGACGCCTGCCGTCGCCACGATGCGACAGAGATGGTCGATCCAGGAGCCCTGGCGAACGGCCGCGAGCACGCCGAGCGGCAGCGCCACCGACATCGCCAGCAGGAGCCCCGCCAGCGTCAGTTCGGCCGAGGCCGGAAGGCGCTGCGCGAGATCGGCCGTCACCGCTTGGCCGGTCGTCAGCGAGACGCCGAGATCGCCCTTCACCAGGGCGGTGACATAAGAGACGAACTGGACCGGCAGCGGCCGATCCAGCCCGAGCTTGTTGCGGATCTCGATGATCGCCTCCGGCGAGGCGGCCGGGCCGGCGAAATAGGCCGCCGTGTCGCCCGGCAGCACCCGCGTCAGCAGGAAGGTGACGATGATGACGCCGATCACCGAGGGGATCGTCGTCATCATGCGCTGGCCGATCAGGCGAAGCATGGCGTTCCCTTTTGCTCGTTTGGCGAGTCGTCATTGCGAGCGTAGCGAAGCAATCCAGGGGGACGTGGAGCGCGGCCGCTACTGGATTGCTTCGCTACGCTCGCAATGACGACGAGCGGCCATCAGCGTCACACGCCCTTGGTCAGGTAGCGGAAGTCCGGCTCACGGCAGGGCTGGAACTGGTAGCCGCCGATGTTCTTCTGCAGCGCGACGTCATGTGTCGGCTGGTTGATCGGCACCATCGGCACCTCGGCATTGATCAGCTTGATGAAGTCGATGACGTTGGCGTCGTAGGAGGCCTTGTCGGGGGCGAAGCGGGCGGCATCGACGAGCTTGTCCAGCGCCGGGTTCTGGTAGGCGGCGATGTTGAAGATCGAATTGTTGCCGTGCATCGTCCAGAACAGGTAGTAATCCGGATAGTCGAGCCAGCCCGCGAAGCGGTTGAGCACCATCGGATTGGTCTTCTTGGCGATCTCGGTGCGGAAATTGGCGCCCGGAACCTTGTTGATCTCGACCGTGATGCCGATCTGCGAGAGCGCCTCCTTGATCAGCACCGCCATCGGCTCGGCCACGGTCGCGTTGCCGGCGTCGAAATACAGCGTCGTCGAGAACGGCCCGCCGGCCGCATCCACCAGCACCTTCGCCTTGGCGACGTCGGTCGTGTAGGGGAAGGGCTGCGGCCAGGCGACCTTCGGGCTCGTGCCGCCGGCCATCGAGACGCCGCGGCCGAACAGCGCCGCCTGCATGATCTTCTCGTAAGGCATCACCCAGGCGACGGCTTGGCGCAGGCGCACATCCTTGAACGGGCCGACCTGCGTGTTGAGGTAGCAACCCCAGACGCCGTTGGGGATCGGCACGCCGACGACATTGATCTTGCCGCCGTCAGCCAAGTCCTTGAAATCCTTCGGCGGAAGCCCGTAGGACACGTCCGCATCCCCGCGCTCGATCAGCGCGCGGCGGGTCGAGGGCGAGGCGATGTCGCGGGCGATGATGCGGCGCAGCTGCGGCAGCTTTCCGCAGGCCCAGGCGTCGTTGCGGACATAGATCGTCTCAACGCCCGGCTTCCAGCTTTCGACCTTGTAGGCGCCGGAGCCGGCGATGTTGTTCTTCAGATACTCCTTCGCCCATGGATCGCCGCCGCTGTTGGCGATGGCGAGCTCGGAGTCGAAGACGAATGGAATGGTGACCGCCAGATTGGGCAGGGTCATCTTGTCCTTGCGGACGAAATCGATGCGGAAAGTCTTGTCGTCGACGGCGACGAACTGCTCGGGCTTCTCCAGCGAGCCGGCGTTCATCTGCGTGGTGGCGAAGCCGCCGATCGAGACGGCGCGGTCCATCGACCACTTCACATCCTTGGCGGTGACCGCGCGACCCGAATGGAACTTGGCATCGCGCAGCTTGAAGGTCGCGCTCATGCCGTCGGAAGCGACCTGGTAGCTCTCGGCCAGCTCGCCCTCGAGCTCGCCCATCGCCACCTGGTGACCGCCTCCGCCCGGGATCGGGACGGGCTTGAAGCGCAGCAGGCGATCATAGCAGTTGAGCGAGACGCCGTTGACCGGCTGCGACGAGCCGATGCCCTGCATGTCGAGGCTGTTGGGCCCGTATTCCTGCACGAGCAGCAAGGTTTCGTTGCGGCTCGGCGCCTGGGCCTGGGCACCCCCTCCCTTGGCCACGAAGGGAGCGGCGAGGCCTGCGGCGATGGCTGTGCGGCGCGTGATCATCGGGGTCTGTCCTCGGTTGGCAGGCGGGCGGAAGAGCGAAACGCGTCTTCCGCTAGCAGGGAGCGTGCCAATCGCGGACGGCTGCGATTCCAAGGACTTGGCAACCTCGCCACGCGTCATCTTGCGCGGCCCTCGTGCAATTGTATGCAAGATGCCCGAAGCTGCCGATTTAATGAGCAGATCGGAGACCGCCCTCCCAACGCGCTTAACGGATCGTTGAGAATCGCGCCCCGCGCCTCCGGCCGACAGCCGCGCCCTCTTGCGCCATGACGAATCCCCCTGTGGAGTTGCCTCGCCCGCGGCTCGGGCTGGAGTGAATCAATGCGCGCCCGCCAGATCGAAGTGTTCCGGATGGTGATGCGCTGCGGCACGCTCACCAGCGCCGCCGAAGCCTTGAACGTCTCGCAGCCGGCGCTCAGCCAGATCCTGCTGCACACCGAGGACGAACTCGGCTTCAAGCTGTTCCAGCGGGTCAAGGGCCGGCTGATCCCGACCCCGGAGGCCGAGGATCTTTACCCCGAGGTCGAGCGCCTGTTCGGCGATCTGGAGGCGCTGCGCGGCCGCGCCCGAGACCTGCGCCACGGCAAGGCCGGCATCGTGCGCCTCGCCGCCTCGGCACCGCCCTCCCTTTCGGTCGTGCCCGAGGCGCTACGCCATTTCCGCAGCACCCATCCCGGGTTGCGCCTGCTCTCCTATGTCGTTCCGGCCGAGATCATCATGCGCATGCTGGACGACGGCCAGGCCGGGCTCGGCGTCGCCATGACCGACGAGCCGATGGCGGGGATCGACACCGAGATCATCGGCCGGACGCGGATGGTCTGCGTCCTGCCCGCGGGCCATGAGCTGGCGCAGAAGCCCTCGATCGCAACCGCCGACCTGCGCGAGGAAACGCTGATCTCATACCGCGCCACCTCCCTGCAGGGGCGGTTGCTGCGCGAGGCCTTCGGCCGCGAAGGGCTGGTTTTCCAGCCGGAAATGGAGATCGACGTCTCGATCATCGGCCTCGCCTTCGTCCAGCAGGGGCTCGGGGTCGCGGTCGTCGACGGCCTACTGCCTTGGCACAGCTTTCCCGGCCTCGTGACCAGGCCTTTCCTGCCCGAGGTCTCGCTGCCGCTCTGCCTGCTGACCAGCGCGCGCCGCCCGCTCTCGCGCAGCCACGATCTCCTGCGCGCCCATCTGCGCACCGCCTGCCGCGATCTCGGGCTGCTGGCGGCACCGGGGCCAGACCATAAGCCAGTCTTATAGAGCTGGGTGGGCTTGGTCTTTGACGACGAGGCACGCCCGCCCCGAGATGGCGACGCACTTCACGGACAGGCACATCATGAGCTGGCGTATCGGCGTCGACATCGGCGGCACTTTCATCGACTTCTGCGCCCTCGAGACCGGCACCGACCGCGTCGAAACCATTAAGGTCCTGACCACGCCGGACGAACCGGGCAAGGAACTGCTCGACGGGCTGCGCCTGCTGCAGGAGCGCCATGGCATCGCGCCCGGGGAGGTCGTCTCCTTCGTCCACGGCACCACGGTCGGCATCAACACCATCATCCAGCGCAAGGGCAGCCGGCTGGCGCTGATCACGACGGCGGGCTTCGAGGACGTGATCGAGCTCGCCCGGCTGCGTATGCCGGAGATGTACTCGCTGTTCTGCGCCAGGCCCGAGCAGTTGATCCCGCGCGACCGCATCCACGGCGTTCGCCAGCGCCAGCTCGCCAGCGGCGAGATCGCCGAGCCGCTCGACACCGACGGCCTCGCCGCTGCCGTGGCCGCCATCCGCGCCAAGGGCATCGATGGCGTCATCGTCTCCTTCCTCCATGCCTATCGCAACGGCGCCCACGAGGCGCAGGCGAAGGCGCTGATCGCGGAGCTCGCGCCCGAACTCTTCGTCTTCACCACCAGCGAGGTCTGGCCGGTGATCCGCGAATATGAGCGCACGACGACGGCGATCCTGAACGGGTACGTCCACCCTCGCGTGGCGGGCTATCTCACGGCGCTGGAAGACGCGCTCGCCTCGCGCGGCGTGCCGGCCGCCCCGATGCTGACCAAGTCGAACGGCGGCATCATGAACGCCCCGACGGGCAAGCGCGCTTGCGTCAACATGCTGCTCTCGGGCACGGCCTCGGGCGTCATCGGCGCCGCCTGGCTGGCCGAGCAGGCCGGTGTCGGCAACGTGTTGACGCTCGACATCGGCGGCACCAGCGCCGACCTCGCGCTCATCATCGACGGTCAGCCGCAATTCGGCACCGGCGAGGTCGTCGGCGACTTCCCGCTTTTCCTGCCATCCGTCTCCGTGACCTCGATCGGCAGCGGCGGCGGCTCGATCGCCTGGGCGGATGATTTCGGCGTGCTCAAGGTCGGCCCCGAAAGCGCCGGCTCGACGCCGGGGCCCGCCTGCTATGGGCGCGGCGGCACGCGCGCCACCGTCACCGACGCGATGGCGGCGAGCGGCTTCCTCGGCCACACGCCCCTCGCCTACAACCAGATCGGCATGGACCGCGCCCGGGCCGACGCGGTGATCGGAGAGGTGGCGGGACGCCTCGACCAGACGCCTCAGGCCACCGCCGAGGCGATCATCGCGGTCGCGGTCTCCGAGATGTTCGTCGAGGTCAACAAGCTGGTGGCGCGCTACGGCGTCGATCTGCGCGACTTCACGCTGATGCCCTTCGGCGGCGCGGGGCCGATGCTCGGCTGCTTCCTGGCACGCGAACTCGGCATCCCCCGCGTATTGGTGCCGCACCGGCCGGGCGTGGTCAGCGCGCTCGGCGGGCTGATCGCCGATGTGAAGGGCGACTTCATCCAGACCGTCTTCGCCGCGGCCGTGCCGGATGCGCTGCCGCTGCTGCGCGAGGCGCTGGCCAAACTCAAGGCGGATGGGCTGGCCTGGATCCGGCCGGACCAGGGCTTCGACGGCCCCGTGGTCGAAACCTTGAGCGCCGACATGCGCTATCACGGCCAGTCCTTCGAGATCGAGGTGTCGCTGGATGAAGCCTGGCTGCGCGACGGCGACCTCGCCGCCATGACGGCCGCCTTCCACCGCCAGCATCTCGCCATCTACGATTTCAACGACGTCGGTGCCGAGGTGCAGATCGTCAATCTGCGTCTGGTCGTCAGCGGCGCGACGCCGCGCCCCCGGCCCGCAGCGACGGCGGACCAGCGGGCGGCGATGGCGACGCCCGCGCGCCGGATCGAGGTCTGGCTCGACGGCGCCACCCGCGAGGTCGATCTCCACCACCGCGATGCCCTGCGCAACGGCCACCGCTTTTCAGGGCCGGCCGTCGTCGCTCAGCAGGACACGACGATCTGCATCCCCGAAGGCTTCGACGCCGAGGTCGATGCCCATCTCAATCTCCACCTTATTCTGCGCAGCGAGGCCTGATCATGGTCGACAAGATCACCTTGCAGGTTCTGGCGAACCATTGCCGGGCGGCGGCCGAGAACATGGCCTACACGCTCTACCGCACGGCCCACTCGACCTTCGTCAAGGAGACCGAGGACTTCACCGTGATGGTGATGGACAAGACCGGCCGCGTCGTCGCGGTGCCGATGGATCTCGGCGCGACCTGGTATCCGGGCATGAACTACAACCGTGCGATCGAGCTCGTCGACGAATACCGGCCCGGCGACATCGCCTTCACCAACGATCCCTATAGCGGCTATCTCGCCACCCACGCGCCTGACACGCATCTGTGGAAGCCGATCTTCCACGAGGGCGAGATCGTCTGCTTCGTCGGCGGCCACGTCCACAACACCGACATGGGCGGCGCGGTGCCGGCCTCGCTCTCCCGCTCGCTGACGGAAATCCATCAGGAGGGCATCCGCTTCCCGCCGATGACCTTGATGCGCGACGGCGCCTTCGACGAGACGATCCTGCGGATCATGACGATGAACGTCCGCAAGCCCGCCCTCAACATGGGCGACCTGAAGGCGCTCGCCGGGGCGCTCAACACCGGCGAGCGCAAGATCCTGGCCATGGTCCGGAAGTTCGGCGCCAAGGGCTTCATGGACGGCCTCGACGGGCTGATGGACTATGCCGAACATCAGGCCCGCGACATCCTGCGCGGGATGCCGGACGGCGAATACATCTTCGCCGACTATGCCGACGAGGACGGCGTCGACGGCAACCCCTGCCGCCTCAAGCTGACGCTGACGATCAAGGGCGACGAGGCGATCCTCGATTTCACCGGCTCGGACCCGCAGCTCGGCTCCTCGCTCAACGTGCCCACGGGTTCAGACCCGCGCCACACCCTGCTGCTGGTCGGCGTCTACTACGTCCTCTACACGCTCAACCCGCAGATCCTGCTCAACTCCGGCCTGACCCGGCCCTTCACCTGCATCGCGCCCGAGGGCACGGTGCTGAATCCAACCTTCCCGGCCGCCGTCGGCATGCGCAGCCTGACTTGTGCCAGACTGCGCAGCCTGGTTTTCGGCGCCTTCAGCCTCGCCGTGCCCGAGCGCATGCCCGCCGCGCCGGCGGGCTCGAGCTCCATCGTCAACGTCATGACCACCGACGAGCGCACCCATCGCAGCGTCATCGCCGCGATCAACCCGGTCGTCGGCGGCGGCGGCGGCATGCCCCATCGCGACGGCACCAACGGCTCGGGCGCCGACGCCGCCTATCTCAAGAACACGCCGATCGAGATCACCGAGACCGAGGTGCCGATCCAGTTCACCCGCTATGGCCTGCTGCCGGATTCGGGCGGCCCCGGCCGCTGGCGCGGCGGCCTCGCCACCGTGATGGAGTTCAAGGTCTTCGCGCCGAACTCGCGCATCACCGTGCGCAACCGCGACCGCTCGATCTTCCGCCCCTGGGGCACGCTGGGTGGCCTGTCGGCCGAAACCTCGAACTTCATCATCAAACCCGGCGCGGCCGGCGAACGCATCCTCGGGAACACCGACATCGCGATCGCCGAACCCGGCGACGTCATCCACATCCATTCCCCGGGCGGGGGCGGGCGCGGCTGCCCGCTGGATCGCGAGCCGGAGCGGGTGCGGCTCGATGTCGAGCGCGGCTATGTCGGGCTCGCGGCGGCGAAGGCGCGCTACGGCGTGGTGATCACCGACGGCGTCGTCGATGCCGAGGCGACCGCGGCCCTCCGGGCAGAGATGCGCAAGGACGTTAACACCACCCATTTCCATTACGGTCCGGAGCGCGAGGCCTTCGAGCGCCTCTGGACGGACCGCAACTACGACGCACTGACCAGCCTGCTCGCGGCCCTGCCGGTCCACTGGCGCTTCTTCGTCAAGACCAAGCTCTTCGCCGCGATGCGCGAGGCGGGCATTGGCGGCGACGTGGAGGCGGCCTTCACCGCCGTGCGGCGCGACTATCCGCAGGTGCCGGAGGTCCTGCAGGCAGCAGACTGAGGGACGTGCCGCCTGAGCGGTACGGTCATCCCGGCCGAAGCGTAGCGAAGAGCCGGGATCCAGGCCGGAGCGCGGCCGGAGAGGTTCCGGAATGGGTCCCGGGTCTCCCTCCGGTCGCCCGGGACGACGCGATGGCTAGGAAATCTCGACAAAGTCTCCCACGCGAATCTCTCCCGGCACGACCACGTCGCAATAGATGCCGAAATTGCGCCCGTAGCGCTTCACGATGGTTCGCAGCAGCTCGACATCGAGCGGCAACCCCTCCTGTTCGAGAGTGATGAAGCCACAGCGCCCGCAGGGTTCGCGGCCCGTTAGCACGACATCGCCGACGCGGATCTCCCGCCCGATCCAGCCCTGTTCCGGCATCGCCTCGGCCTCATCCGCCCAGTCGACGACGAGACTGGGGCGGAAGCGCCGTTCGTCGATGACGCTCTCGGGATGGTCGCGCCCAAGGCTGCGCATGGCGGCCGTGGTCACGATGTGCAGCGGCGCATGCTCGTAGCGCGGCCGGAAGCCCTCCCCGGGAACGGGGTCGAAGGGCTTCAGCAGCGGGCGGAATCCGAAGACCGCCGCGAGCGCCTCGAGGGTTACGGGATCGTCGGGGCCGGCCCAGCTCTCACCATCGACGGAAAGCGCGACGCCCGCGCCGGCGAAGCGCGCATGGCCGCGGGGAACCTCGATGAAATGCCGCTCGCGGCCCGGCGAGGCGATCCTCCCCGTCTGTGCATCGAGCAGCCCCCAGATGCGATCGCCCTCGATCCCCGACGGGCCGACCGGCGCCTGCTCCAGCCGCTCCCCGCCCATCGAACTGACCGGATAGCGCCAGATCGACGCGACCGATCCCGTCACGGCCATCCCCGTCACGGCAGGTCCATGCGCGGGTCGAGCGCGTCGCGCAGGCCGTCGCCGACGAAGTTGAAGCTCGTCACCGCCAGCGTGATCGCTGCGCCGGGAATGATCGCAAGCCAGGGCGCGCTCGTAAGGTAGCTCTGCGCGTTCTCCAGCATGTTGCCCCAGCTCGGCGTCGGCGGCTGGATGCCGTAGCCGAGGAAGGAGATGTAGCTCTCGGCCAGGATCGCATGAGCGACGTTCAGCGTCGCGGCGACCACGATCGGCGCGATCGCATTGGGCAGGAGCTCGCGCACCATGATGCGCATGTTGCTCGAACCCATGGCGACGGCGGCCTGCGCGAATTCCCGCGTCCGCAGGGAGCGGATCTGGGCTTCCACCACGCGCGCGACCTCCATCCAGGAGGTCATCGCGATCAGGATGACGATCGAGGGCACGGACGGCGAGATCAGCGCCGAGATCGCCAGCAGCAGGAAGATCGAGGGGAAGCAGAGCATCGCATCGACGAAGCGCATCAGCGCCGCCCCGATCACGCCCTCGTAGAAGCCGGCAGCGACGCCCACCGCGATGCCGATCCCCATCGCCAGCACCATCGCGCAGAACCCGACGGCGAGCGAGATCCGGCCCGCCATCAGCAGCCTCGCGAGAATGTCGCGGCCGAGCGGATCGGTGCCGAGAATGTGCGGCCCCGAGAAGGGCGGCGCGAAACGCTGCCGGATGTCGATGAAGGTATCGCTATAGGGCAGCAGCATCGGCCCGAAGACGCAGGCGAGCGTCATCAGGATGATCGTCACGGCGCCGAACACAGCGAGCTTGTGGCGCCGGAAGCGGCGCATGCCGCGGCTGTTCCAGAAGCCCTCCGCGCGGGCGGGCAGAGCGTCGAGCGTGGGATCGAGGCTCATCGGCCGCTCCTGGCGATACGGGGATCGGCGACACCGTAGAGGAGGTCCGCGAGCAGGCTGCCGAGCAGCACCATCACCGCCGTGAACATCAGGATGCCCATCACCACCGGATAGTCGCGGTAGCTGATCGAATCGAGGAAGAGCCGCCCCATGCCGGGCCAGGTGAACACCGTCTCGGTGACGAGCGCCCCCGAAAGCAGCGAGGGCACATGCAGCCCGGTGATCGTGATCATCGGCAGCAGCGCGTTGCGCAGCACATGCTGCAGCAGGATGCGCCGCTCCGGCACGCCCTTGGCCCGCGCCGTGCGGACGAAATCCTGGTTGATCACGTCCAGCATCGAGGAGCGCATGTAGCGGCTCCAGACCGCCGTCGAGACCAGCGCCAGCACGACACAGGGGCCGACCAGATGGTGCAGCCGGTTCAGGAAGGAGCCGTCGCCGATGGTGAAGCGGTTGCCGGAGGGCAACCAGCCGAGGCCGACCGAGAAGACGTAAATCACCACCAGGCCGAACCAGAAGGTCGGGATCGACAGCGCGATCATCGTGCCGATCGTGGCGACGCTGTCGAACAGCGAGTAGCGCTTCACGGCTCCGATGATGCCGATCCAGGCGCCGATCATCATCGCGAGCAGCGTCGAGGTCAGCATCAGCTCCAGCGTCGGCCCGAGATGGCCGGCGATGATGTGCAGCACCGGCTGCTGGTCGCGATAGGACAGGCCCCAGTCGCCGCGCAGCATGCGCCAGAGCCACTCGGCATACTGAACCGGCAGAGGCCGGTTCAGCCCGAGTTGCTCGATGATCCGGTCGAGATCCTCCTGGTTCATCTCGCCGCCGGCCGCGAATTGCGACAGCGGCCCGCCCGGAGCCAGATGCAGGATCGCGAAGCCGATCATCGAGACGATGAGCAGCAACAGGATCGCCTGCATCAGTCTTTGCAGAAGAAAGCCGCTCATGGCGCGCTCGGCTTCGCGGTAAAGGGATCCGGGCGGAGGCGCGTCATGGTCTCAGCGCGCCCAGTACCAGCTGCCCATGTTCCAGGTGTTCTGGCGGGCATTGACGTTGGGCTCGTAGCCGATCAGGCCTTCCTTGTAGCCCTCGACCGGGGCGTACTGGTAGATCGGCAGGATCGGCAGCTCCTCGCGGACGAGTTCCTGCAGCTTCCAGTAGATCGCCTTGCGCTTCTCCTGATCGAAGGTGGTCTGCCCCTCCTTCATCAGCGCATCGGCCTCGGCGTTCTGCCACTGCATCTGGTTGGCGCCGTTGCCGGACTTGGCCGGGATCGCATCCGAGCCGAAGCGATGCGCCGGATCGGGATCGATCACCGTCCGGAACGCGGTTCCGACGATCAGCGAGTCGAATTTGGATCGGGTGTAGAACTCGCCCCAGATCACCGCCGCCGGCATGTTGTTGATCGTCATCTTCACGCCGATCTGGGCCCAGTCCTGCATCATCAGCTGCTGGGTCTGCTCGCGCAGCGCCGCGCCCGTCGTGGTCGAGACGGCGAAGCTGAGCGGCACGCCGTCCTTCATGCGCGTACCGGAGCCGGACCGCTTCCAGCCGGCGTCGTCGAGGATCTTGTTGGCGAGCGCGAGATCGTAAGTCTGCTTGGGCAGGTTGGGGTTGTAGGCCCAGGAATCCTGCGGCGCGAAGGATTCGGTCGGAGTGTGCAGGCCGTAATAGATGATGTCGATGATCGCCTGCTTGTTGATCGAGGCGTAGAGCGCCTTGCGCACCGCCTTGTCCTTGAGCACCGGGTGTTCGAGGTTCGGCATCAGGATCTCGAGCGAGGCGCTCGGGATCTTGACGACTTTGCGGCCCGGCAGCTTCACCGCCTCGGCATAGAAATTGGCCGGAATGCCGGTGCCGATGATGAGATCGACCTGCCCGGTGCGGAACTGCGCGTAGAGCGCGGTCTGGTCAGGCACGTATTTGAGGACGGCGCGCTCCAGATAGGGGCCCTTGCCGTGGAATTTCTCGTTGGCGACGAGCTGGATGTTGTCGCCGGGCGTCCGCGTACCCCATTTGAACGGGCCGGTGCCGACGGGGGCGGCATTGTAGGGCGCCGTGTTGGGGTCGGCCGCCTTCTCGAGCAGGTGCTTGGGCACGATATAGGTGTTAGAGAGCAGCGCCAGATAGGGCGCATAGGCCTTCTCCATCCGCCAGGAGATCTCCAGCGGCCCGTTGACCTTGATGTCCTTGACGAAGGCGTGGCCGACGCGGGTGCGGCTCTTGAAGCCCGGCGCCACGATCAATTCGAGCGTGTATTTGACGTCCTCGGCGGTGAAGGGCGTGCCGTCATGCCAGGTCACGCCCTCGCGCAGCTTCACCTTCCAGGCCAGGCCGCCCTCAGAAATGCCGCCATTGGCCTCGCTGGGGATCTCGACGGCGAGGTCGGGGATCAGATTGCCCTTGGGATCGGCGACCCAGAGCGTGTTGAAGATCTGCATCCAGACCGTCTCGTCGACCTCGATGCCCGGCATCAGCGGGTTGAAGGCGGTCGGCTCCTGCAAGAGACCGACGACAACCTGGCCGGTGGGCTTGGACGGCGGCGGCGGTGCGGCCTTGGTCTGGGCGCGGGCGCTGCCCAGGCCGGAAGCCGCGAGCAGGCCGCCGGCACCGAGCGCGAGCACATCGCGCCGGTGGATAGCGGGCATGGGCAGGGAGTGGCCGTCGGCGATCTTGGTCATGGTGAACCCCTCGTTGTGAGTGACGCGCCTGCTTCTGCGGCAGGTCATCGCGGCGGCGGCTTGCCCGCCCTGCTCTGAGGCTAAAGGGACGGCCGCGACATCCAACGCCGATCGTCCGCGGCAGGTGCACAGAATCTGCCGTTTGCCGGCATGCCTTTGGCATAGGCTTCTGTCGGGATGCGGTGCTATCGAGGCCCCGTTTCCGGTTTCTGCCGAAGGATCGCCGCAGCCATGTCGCCCCCGGTCACCCGCATCCACAGCGACGAGACGCTGCCCGCCCAAGCCGACGTCGTGGTCATCGGCGGCGGCGTCGCCGGCATCACCACCGCCTATCATCTCGCGAAGAAGGGCCACTCCGTCGCCGTGGTCGAGAAGGGCTATGTCGCCGGCGAGCAGTCGAGCCGGAACTGGGGCTGGTGCCGCCAGCAGAACCGCGACCTGCGCGAACTCCCCCTCGCCCAGCGCGCGCTCGAAATGTGGAAGGGCATGAACGAGGAGCTCGGCGCCGAGACCGGCTTCCGCCACACCGGCCTCGTCTATGTCACGACCAAGCCGTCCGACCTCGCCGCCTGGTCCGGCTGGATCGACAAGGCCCGCGAGATGCAGATGCACAGCCGCGTCCTCTCTGCCGCCGAGGCGAAGGAGATGTCGCCGGGCTCGACCGAGAACTGGATCGGCGGCGTCCATTCGCCGAGCGACGGCAAGGCCGAGCCTGCGCTCGCCGTGCCCGCCTTCGCCGAAGCCGCACGCCGGCTCGGCGTCACCATCCATCAGGACTGCGCGGCGCGCGGCCTCGAAACCTCGGCCGGCCGTGTCTCCGCCGTCGTGACGGAAAAGGGCACGATCAGGACGAGCAGCGTGCTCGTCGCCGGCGGCGTCTGGACCTCGATGTTCTGCCGGCATCACGGCATCGACATGCCGCTCGCGGGCGTCCAGTCGACGTCGATGTTCACCGCGCCGATTTCCGGCCCGCCGATCACCGAGGGAGGCATCTCGACGCCGGACGTCACCTTCCGCCGCCGACTCGACGGCGGCTACACCATCGGCATCAGCGGCCGCGGTCTGCTGAGGCTCAGCCCGCAGGGCATGATGTACGCCAGGCCGTTCTGGCGGACCTTCAAGAAGCGCCACAAGCTCCTGACCATCACCGCGGACAAGACCTTCTTCGCCGGTCCCGAGGCGCTGATGCGCTGGAGCAATGACAGCGTCTCCCCCTTCGAGCGGATGCGGACCTTCGATCCGCCGCCGCAGGAGAAGCTGATCAGCTTCGCGCTGAAGCGCATCGCCGAGATCTATCCGCAACTCGCCGATGTGAAGATCGCACATAAATATGGCGGCTTGATCGACTTCACGCCCGACTGGGTGCCGGTGATCTCCCCGATCGACAAGCTGCCCGGCCTCTATGTCTCGGCCGGCTTCAGCGGCCACGGCTTCGGCGTCGGGCCGGCGGCGGGCAAGCTCGCGGCCGACCTCATCACCGGCGACGCTCCCATCGTCGATCCCCACCCCTACCGCTACAGCCGCCTCGTCGACGGCACCGATCTGGGCGAACCCGGGCTGATGTGAGCGGGTGGTTGACTCTTCGCCTCAATCGCCTCCCGTTTCACCCGACGTCATCCCGGACAAGCCGCGACAGCGGCGCCGATCCGGGATCCATGCCGGAGCGCTTCCGAGGAAGGTTCAGGCATGGATCCCGGGTCTCCGCTTCGCTGCGCCCGGGATGACGGCGAGGGTGTGAGGACCGCCGGCGCGACATGGATTTCGCCGGCGCGCGGCGGTAAGCCGGACGCCTGACTGCATCGGGAGAGACGATCATGCTGCGGACCGTGCAAGGCTGCGCCGAAGCGCTGGCGAGCGGCGCCACCACGGCGCGCGCCCTGGTCGAGAACTGCCTGGCGGCGATCGCCGATCCGGCAGGCGAAGGTGCCCGCACCTTCATCTCCATTTCAGCCGAAGCCGCTCGTACCGCAGCCGATGCCCATGACGCCCTGCGCCGCGCCGGGCGCGCGCCCTCGCCCTATGCCGGCATCCCCTTCGCGGTGAAGGACCTGTTCGACATCGCGGGCGAGGTCACGATGGCGGGCTCGCGCGCGCTCGCCGACGCCGCACCCGCCAGGGCCCACGCCCCGACGATCGCGCGCATGCTGGCGGCCGGCTTCATTCCCGTCGGCCGCACCAACATGACCGAATTTGCCTATTCCGGCATCGGCGCCAACCCGCATTACGGCACGCCGCTCAGCCCCTGGGACCGCGCCGCTGCCCGCATCCCCGGCGGCTCCTCCTCCGGCTCGGCGGTGGCGGTCGCGGACGGCATGTCGGTGGTCGCGCTCGGCAGCGACACCGGCGGCTCCTGCCGCATCCCCGCCGCGCTCTGCGGCATCGTCGGCTACAAGCCGACCGCGCGGCGCGTGCCGCTCGACGGCGTCGTGCCGCTCTCGGGCAGCCTCGATTCGCTCGGGCCGCTCGGCGCCAGCGTCGCCTGCTGTGCCATCGTCGATGCGGTCCTCGCCGGAGAGACCCCTGCGCTGCCGAAGGCGCGCCCGCTTGCGGGCCTGCGCCTCGCCATTCCCCGCGAGATCATGCGCGACGGCATGGACGCAACCGTCGCTGCCGCCTTCGAGCGCGCGGTCGCGTCGCTGACGGCGCAGGGCGCCCGGATCACGGAGGTCTCGTTCTCGCCGTTGCTCGACATCGCTCCCGCGATGAGCCGCGGCGGCTTCACCGGGCCAGAATCCTATGACTGGCATCGCGATCTGCTCGCCGCCAAGGGCGATCTCTACGATCCGCGCGTCCGCAGCCGCATCGAGGCCGGCGCCGCGATGACCGCCGCCGACTATGTCGCCCTGACCGCGGCACGCCGTCGCATCATTGCGGCGATGGACGCGCTGACCGCCCCCTTTGACGCCCTGCTGATGCCGACCTGCCCGATCGTGGCGCCGCGTATCGCGGAACTGGCCGAGGACGCGGAGTATTACCGCCTCAACGCGCTCCTGCTGCGCAATCCGAGCCTCGGCAACTTCCTCGACCGCTGCGCCATCAGCCTGCCCTGCAACCGCCCTGGCGAGGCCCCGGTCGGGCTGATGCTGATGGGAGAAACTGGCGGCGACGCGTCGCTCTTTGCGGTCGCGGCCGCCGTCGAGGCAGCATTGGCCGCCTGACGCGAAAATGATCCAAGGCAGCGGCGCCAAACGCCGCTAGTGGTCCGGCCTGGATCCGCCGGAGACCTGCCATGAGCCCCACGATCAAGCCCATCGCCAGCGACGCCGCCCTGCCCGCTCAGGCCGATGTCGTCGTCATCGGCGGCGGCATTGTCGGTGCGGCAGCCGCCTATTTCCTGGCGAAGCGCGGCCGCTCGGTGGCCCTCGTCGAGAAGGGCGTCGTCGGCGGCGAGCAGTCCAGCCGCAACTGGGGCTGGTGCCGCCAGCAGAACCGCGACGCCCGCGAACTCCCGCTTGCGATCCGCTCCATGGAGTTGTGGGACGATTTCGCCACCGAGATCGGCGAGGATCCGGGCTTCCGCCGCTGCGGGCTCGTCTACACCAGCAACGACGCCGCGCAGATCGCGCAATGGGAGCGCTGGCGCGAGACGGCCCGGCAGTTCGGCGTCGAGACGCGCATGCTGACCGGGTCGGAGGCTTCCGCCATGACGGCAGGCACCGGCCGCACCTGGCTCGGCGGCGTGCATTCGGTGACCGACGGCAAGGCCGAACCGGCGCTCGCCGCGCCGGTTCTGGCGCTCGGCGCCCGCCAGCATGGCGCGACCATCCATCAGGGCTGCGCCGCGCGCGGGCTCGACGTGACCAATGGCGCCGTCACCGGCGTCGTCACCGAAAAGGGCACGATCCGCACCCAGTCGGTCATCCTCTCCGGCGGCGCCTGGGCCTCGGGCTTCTGCCGCCATCACGGCGTCGTCTTCCCGCAGGCGAGCGTGCGCGTCACCAGCCTGCGCACGGAAGTGGCGCCGGCCTGGCTCGAGGCCTTCTACACGCCCGAAATCGCCCTCACGCGCCGCCTCGACGGCAGCTACACCATCGCCATCAGCGGCAAGGGCACGCTCGAGCTAACGCCGCAGGGCATCCGCTTCGCCCGCCAGTTCATGCCCATGTTCGTCAAGCGGCTGAAGGCGGTCGAGTTCGGGATCGGCTCCTCCTTCTTCAACGGGCCCGAGGCGCTGAACCGCTGGTCGCTCGACCAGGAGACGCCCTTCGAGCGCATCCGCGTGCTCGACCCCGCGCCCAGCCAGAAAGCCATCGCCACGCTGCTGGAACGCGCCCATGCGCTGGTCCCGGCACTGCGCGCCGTCCCCGTTCGGGAGAGCTGGGGCAGCTACATCGATTCCACGCCCGATGCCGTCCCGGTGATCTCGCCGACCGTGAGGCTGAAGGGCCTCGTCCTGGCCGCCGGCCTCAGCGGCCATGGCTTCGGGCTCGGCCCCGGCGCCGGCCATCTCGCCGCCGATCTCGCCACCGGCGATACCCCGATTGTCGACCCCCGCCCCTTCCGCCATGCCCGCCTGCTCGACGGCTCGCAGGGCGAGGTCGGCGAGTTCTGAGGCGCCGGCTGTCAGCGTGGCAATCCATGCTGCCGCGGCCGAACTGATCGGCAGAATCTTGGGCCGCCGGCCCGCAAATCCACGCCCGCCCCCGCTCCCCGACGCTAGTCTCGGCTCATCGGCGGCGATGTCCGCCTTTTCCAGAGAGCGAGCGGACCATGACCACCTGGCGGCCGAAATTCATCACCTTCGACTGCTACGGCACCCTGATCTATTTCGAGATGGGTCCCGCGGCGCGGCGGGTCTACGGCTCGCGCCTGTCCCCGGCGCAGATGGACGCCTTCGTCGAGGATTTCAGCAGCTATCGCCTCGACGAGGTGCTCGGCCCCTGGAAGCCCTATCAGGACGTCGTCCGCAACGCCGTCGCGCGCACCTGCAAGCTGCACGGCTTCGCTTATGATCCGGCCGACGCCCAGAAGATCATCGACGAGATCCCGACCTGGGGCCCCCATCCCGACGTACCGGCCGGCCTCGCCAAGGTCGCGACGGAAATCCCCCTCGTCATTCTCTCGAACTCGATGACGGACCTGATCCCGCATTCCGTCGCGAAGCTCGGCGCGCCCTTCCATGCCGCCTACACGGCGCAGGAGGCCCAGGCTTACAAACCCCGCATGCAGGCCTTCGAATACATGTTCGACCAGCTCGGCTGCGGCCCGCAGGACGTGATGCACTGCTCGTCCAGCTTCCGCTACGACCAGATGACCGCCTGTGACATGAAGATCGCTGCCCGCGTTTTCGTCAATCGCGGCCACGAGCCAGCGAACCCCTATTACAGCACGCATGAGATCAAGGACATCGGCGGCCTCCCCGGCCTCGTCGGGCTCTGACCCGATGAGCGATTTCGCGCCGGATTCGGTCGCCTTCGCGACCGGCCACTATATCGGCGGCGAGGTCGTCCAGGCGGGCGAGCGGATCGACGTCGCTCGCCCCTCGGACGGGGCGGCTTACGCCGATCTGCCGATCGCCGACGCCGACATCGTCGATCGCGCCGTCGCCAGTGCCACAAAGGCGGTCGCGGCGAGCGGCTGGGCGTCGCAGCCGCCGCGCGAGCGCGCCCGCGCCCTGCGCCGCTGGGCCGATCTGATCGAGGAGCGCGCGGTCGAACTTGGCCGGCTCGAGGCGCTGGGTTCGACCCGGCCGATCGCCCAGGCCGTCACTGGCGACGTCGCCAGCGTCGCGGAAGGCATCCGTTTCTTCTCTGAGTGGGCCGACAAGCTCGGCGGCGAGGTCGCGGCGACCCGTCATGACAACCTCGGGATGATCGTCTCGGAGCCTTACGGCGTCGTCGGCGCGATCACGCCCTGGAACTTCCCGCTCAGCATGGCGTCCTGGAAGGTCGGCCCGGCGCTCGCCGCCGGCAATGCCATCGTGCTGAAGCCCTCAGAGCTGACCCCGTTCTCGACCGTGCGGCTGGCGGAACTCGCCGTCGAGGCCGGCATCCCCGCCGGCATCTTCAACGTCGTGCAGGGCAATGGCGTCGTCACCGGCGATGCGCTTTCGCGCCATCCGGGTATCGCCAAGCTCTCCTTCACCGGCTCGACCCGCACCGGCATCGCCGTGATGAAGGCCGCCGCCGAAACCGGAATCAAGCCGGTGACGCTGGAGCTCGGCGGCAAGAGCCCGCAACTCGTCTTCGCCGATGCCGATCTCGACAGGGCCGCCGCCTGCATCGCCGGCTCCCTGCTTGCCAATGCCGGCCAGGCCTGCGTCGCCGGCTCGCGGCTGATCGTCCAGCGCCCGGTTATGGAAGAACTGGTTGCACGGCTGAAGGCGCGGCTCGCCACGGTCGCGCCGGGCCCGACCTGGAAGGCCGCGACGAGCTATGCGCCGATCATCTCGGAGACGCAGGCGAGGCGCATCGACGACATCCTCGAACGCAGCCGCCTGCAGGGCGCGGAATGCCTGCTCGGCGGGACGCGCATCGAGGGCCATGGCGGCGCTTTCTACCAGCCGACGCTGCTTGCAGGCGTGACGGCGCAGACGGCGGCGGTCCGCGAGGAGATATTCGGCCCGGTGCTGACGATCCAGGCCTTCGACGACGAGGCGGAGGGGCTGAGCCTCGCCGACCATCCCGAATACGGGCTCGCGGCCGGCGTCTACACCGCCGATCTCGGCCGCGGCCTGCGCGCCATGCGCGCTCTGAAGGCCGGCACAGTCTGGATCAACCGCTACAGCCGCACGCTCGACTTCATCCTGCCGACCGGCGGCTACAAGAGTTCCGGCATCGGCAAGGACCTCGGCCGCCAGGCGGTCTAGGCCAATCTGCGCCACAAGACGGTGCTGATCGACATCGGCGGCTGAGCCGGCGTCCACTCCTGTGCAGCCCTCATCCTGAGGAGCCGCGCAGCGGCGTCTCGAAGGATGGTCCAGAGGGTTCGCGAGCCTCCTGAATCATCCTTCGAGACGCGGGCTTTTCGCCCGCTCCTCAGGATGAGAGCTGAGGGCCGGCAGGATCCGCCTCAGTGCCGCCAGTCCTGATAGCGGTAATACATCCCGACGAAGGGCAGGAACCAGGGCGGGCCGAAATGGCCTGGCACCACCGGCCAGTCGAGCCCGGCGAGCGGGTTGGCCGCGGTTTCCCCGCCCATCACCCGGGCCATGATCTGCCCCATATGCACCGACATCTGCGTGCCGTGGCCGCTATAGCCGGTCGCGTAGAACACACCGTCGCGCTCGCCGGCGCGCGGCAGCCGGTCGGCGGTCATGTCGACCAATCCGCCCCAGCAATAGTCGATCCGCGTCTGCGCAAGCTGCGGGAACAGCTCGAGCATCCGCGCCTTCAGGATGGCACCGCTCTTGGCGTCCGAGGACGGGCTCGACAGGGCGAAGCGCGCCCGCCCGCCGAAGATCAGGCGGTTGTCGGGCGTCAGCCGGAAGTAGTTGCCGATGTTCATCGTCGTCGTCGCGGTCCGGCGCGTCGGCATGATCGACGCCGCGAGATTGTCCGAGAGCGGCTCGGTCGCGATGATGAAGCTGCCGACGGGCACGATCCGGCGGCGCAGCCAGGCGAAGGGCCCCTGCCGCGAGGCACCCGTCGCCAGAAGCACCTGTTTGGCTTCCAGCGTGCCGCGCGTCGTGACGACGCGGTGCGCCTGCCCGGCGATCCGCTGCAGCCCCGTCACCGCGGCGCCTTCATAAATCTGCGCCCCCGCCCGTGCGGCGGCCTCCGCGAGACCGACGCCGAAGCGGCCCATATGCATGTGCGCGCTGCGCGGGAAGACGAGCCCGCCATGGAAGCCCGAGGACCCAATCTCGCTCCGGACATCGCCCGGTGCGACGACCTCGAGATCGGGCTCGACGGTGGCCTTGAGCAGTTCGGCGCTCTTCTGCAGCTTGGCGAAATGCCCCGGCTTCGCCGCGAGCTTGATCTTGCCGGTGCGGGTGAAGTCGCAGTCGATCGCCTCCTCCTTCACCAACGCCTCGACCGTGTCGACGCCGTCGTCGAAGACGCGATAGAGCGCGCTCGCCCGCTCGATGCCGATCTGCGCCGCCAGCCCGCCGAGATCATGCGCGAGGCCATTGTTGCAGTGTCCGCCATTGCGGCCCGAGGCCTCGCCGACGACGCGCCCGGCCTCCAGCACGGCCACGCGCGCGCCGGTCTTCGCCAGGCTGCGCGCGGCCGAGAGGCCAGTGAAGCCACCCCCGATCACCGCGACATCGACTTGGCCCTCGACCGGCTCCGTCGAGCCTGAGGTGAAGCGCGGCGCGGAGGCCAGCCAATAGGGTTCGAGCTTCATCGCGGATCGGCCTCGATCGGGAACAGGGCCCAGCCGACACCCGCGCGCAGGCGCGACGGGCCGCCGCGGCGGGGCGGAGAACACACAGCTTGCACGAGCCTAACCTGCTGTATTGTATGAATTATGCTATTCCCGCGCGGTGCCGCAGGCCCTATGATCGGGGACTTCCCGTGAGGCACAGGCCTTGGCTTACAGAACGGCAAAACGCCGGCTTGGCTACGAGATCGCCATCCGGCCGATGGCGGAGTCCGATCTCGACCAGCTGCATCAGCTGTCGATCGGCGTCGGCTGGCCGCATCGCCCCGAGGACTGGCGCCTCGTCATCGGGCTC
The DNA here is from genome assembly GCF_042655245.1 of Allobosea massiliensis. Classification (NCBI taxonomy): domain Bacteria; kingdom Pseudomonadati; phylum Pseudomonadota; class Alphaproteobacteria; order Hyphomicrobiales; family Alloboseaceae; genus Allobosea; species Allobosea massiliensis. Next base: position 152,272 of record NZ_JBHSLU010000003.1, read on the forward strand.
GGCCACGGCATCGTCGCCTGCGACGCGATCGGCCGGGTGCTGGGCTCGGCGATGTGGTGGCCCTTCGGCGAGCGCTTCGCAACCGTCGGCATGGTGATCACCTCACCGCGCCTGCAGGCGCAAGGCGCCGGTCGCGAGCTGATGGAGATGATCTTCGCGCAGACAGGCACGCGGGACCTCCGCCTCAACTCGACCAAGGCCGGTTACAGGCTCTACCGCTCGCTCGGCTTCGAGCCGATCGGCCGCATCTTCCAGCATCAGGGCAAGGCTCTGCCGCCGTCTGACCCGGTCGCCGCCCCACCCGGCCTGCGCCCGGTATTCCCCGGCGATCTCGACGCGCTCGTCGCGCTGGATTCGAGCGCCTATGGTGCCGACCGCCGCCCTGCGCTGACCGCGCTGCTCCCGGTCTCGGCCGGCACGCTGATGGAACGCGAGGGCGAGGTCGTCGGCTTCGCGCTCTGCCGTCCCTTCGGCCGCGGCCATGTCGTCGGCCCCATCGTGGCGGAGGATGACGCGATGGCGATCGCCCTGTTCAGCCAGCATGCGCAGGCTCACCAAGGGGATTTCCTGCGCGTCGACACCGCCCAGGAACAGGGCGCCTTCGGCGCCTTCCTGGAATCCTGCGGTCTGACGATCTTCGACACGGTCACCCCGATGATCCGCGGAAGGGCCCACGGACCGGACAGCGCCGCGCGCATCTATGGGCTGGTCAACCAGGCGCTGGGCTGAAAGCGAACGCCGAGAGGGTCAAACGTCGAAGAGCACCGGCAGCGGATAACCCGGTTTCTGGATCGGCGACTTGATCACGACATAGCTGAAATACTTCGAGATGCCGATGTTGCGGTCGAGCAGGGTCTCGATCAGCGACTGGTAATGCGTCAGCCCGCGGGTGACGAACTTGACGAGATAGTCGTATCCGCCACTGACCATGTGGCACTCCACCACTTCGTCGACGCGGCGCAGCGCGGTCTCGAAGCGGATGAAATACTCCTTGGTATGGTCGGCCAAGGTGACTTCGGTGAAGACGGTGATCGTTTCACCGAGCTTCGCCAGGTTGATCGTGGCGCCATAGCCGGAGATGAACCCCGCCTGCTCGAGCCGCTTCACCCGCAGCAGGCAAGGGCTCGGCGACAGGCCGACAGCATCGGCCAGATTGACGTTGGTGATCCGGCTGTTGTTCTGCAGCTCGATCAGGATCTTCATGTCGATGCGGTCGAGCCGCACGCCCGGTGTCACGACGAAACCTCACCCCATCCCCGGCGCGCAGGTCCTTTTGGAGCCGCCACCGTCGCGACAACCTAGACTGTCGGCGCCCCCCGGGCCAAGCAGGGATCGTGCCGCCTCAGGCCGCCTTCGCGGGCGCCATGGCGGCCTGGACCTCGGCCAACGCCAGCATGTCGTCCAGCGTCTGGCGCAGGCGCGAGACGATCAGGTCGATCTCGCTCTCGCTGCAGCAGAGCGGCGGGGCGAGCCCGATGATGTCGTCGGCAAAGGCACGGAAGATCACGCCGTTTGCATAGCCGCGAGCGAAGAGATGGTCGGCCAGCTTGACGCTGCGCGGCAGCTTTTCCTTGCTGACCTTGTCGGCCACGAGCTCGATGCCGGCGAGCAGCCCGCGCGCCCTGACTTCGCCGACCAGCGCATGGTCGGCCAAAGTGGCGAGCTTCCTTTCGAAATAGGCGCCGACGCGCTGGCCATTGGCCAGGATTCCGCCTTCGTCATAGAGCCGGAGCACTTCGAGCGCGACCGCGGCGGAAACCGGATGGCCGGAATAGGTCTGGCCATGGCCGACCGGGCCGCCCTCCGGGGCATTGTCCTTGATGCCGCGGTAGATCTTTTCGCCGATCGCCAGCGCGCCCAGCGGCGCGTAGCCCGAGGTCAGCCCCTTCGCCATCGTTATCAGATCGGGCACGACCCCTTCCGCCTCGCAGGCGAACATCGGCCCCGTCCGGCCGAAGCCGGTGATGACCTCGTCGGCGAGAAACAGGATGTCGAGCTCGGCGGCCGTGTCGCGCATGGCCTTGAGCCAGCCCTTCGGCGGCACGATCACGCCGCCTGAGCCGACCACCGGTTCGCAGAAGAAGGCGGCGACATTCTCCGCGCCCAGTTCCGCCACCTTGGCCCGCAGCGAGCCGACGCTGGCCGCGATCACCGAAGCGTCGTCGGAGCCGGTCGGATTGCGATAGGCGTAGGGCGCGGCGACATAGTGCCGGACATGCGCCGGGAAGTCGAAATTCGCATGGAAGGCCGGCAGCGCCGTGACGCCTGCACCCGTCGAGCTCGAGCCGTGATAGCCGCGCTCCAGCGAGAGGATCGCCTTCTTCGTCGGCCGGCCGGTGACGTTGTAGTAGAACTGGATCAGCCGCAGCGCGCCGTCGATCGCGTCCGAGCCGCCGAGCGAGAAATAGATGTGGTTGAGGTCGCCGGGCAGGAGCTCCGCGAGCTTGGCGGCGAGCCGGATCGCGGGCTCGCTGCCGAAGGAGAAATAGCCCGTCGCATAGGGCAGCTCGCGCATCTGCGCGGCGGCGGCCTCGACGATGCTCTCATGCCCGTAGCCGACATTCACGCACCACAGCCCCGCGAAGCCGTCGATCAGCTCATGCCCTTCCGAATCCGTGATGAAGGCGCCCTTGGCCGACTTCATGATGGTGACGCCGCGCTTCTCGTGGCCGGCCCAGTTGGCGACGGGGTGGACCCAGTGAAGGCGATCGAGCGCTTCGAGCGAGTTGACGGTCATGGCGGGCTCCTGCAACGGATCGGCGTGGGGTCGGTGGATCAGGCGGCGCTCTGCAGCGGCGGCCGGGCATCGGCCTCGCGCCGGGGCAGTCCGCCCATCTCGCGCAGATAGCGGCCCGGCGTCATCCCGCAGATATTCTTGAAATGGCGCGAGAAATGGCTCTGGTCGAAGAACCCGGCCTCCGAGGCTGCCAGCGCCATCGGCACCCCGTCACGCAGCAGCCGCTTGGCGTATCCGATCCGGCGATGGCAGATGAAGCGATGCGGCGTCAGCCCGACCTGGCGTCGGAACACCGTCACGAAGCGGCAGACGCTTAGGCCCGCCAGGGCGGCCAGATCCTCGAGATAGATCGCGTCGGTGAAGTGGCGCTCGATATGGCTCAGCGCCCGCCGGATGCCCTGGCTGGCAGGCAGGGATGACGGCGTCGTCCCGCTTTCCTGCAGGACGGGATTGACCGGAGCTGGCTCGTGCATGGACCTCTTCGACCTCCGCGCGGATGCTGTGTCCATCCTGGCAGAAGGTTAGGACAGGCCCGGGCGGCGTCGGCACGGCCTTGGGCACCCGTCATGATACGACCTGCCCAATTCGCAGCCCGCCGCGGCAGATCATGCTTTGCCTTGGGGCAGGCCCTGTCAGTAGCCGCGTTTGCGGTCGACGGCGCCCAGCAACGGCTCGCCCGCCTTGTGACGGCGCAGATTTTCGAGCACGAGGTCCACGGCCGTCTCCGGCTGGGTCATGCTGGCGACATGCGGCGTCAACAGCACGCGCGGATGGCTCCAGAGGGGGTGGCCCGGCGTCAGCGGCTCGGGTGTGCAGACGTCCAGCACCGCGGCCGAGATCTGCCCGCTCTCGAGCGCCGCCAGCAGCGCCTCCTGGTCGAGATGCCCACCGCGGCCGACATTGACCAGCCGCGCGCCGTTCGGCAACTGCGCGAAGAGTTCGGCGCCGAGCATGCCGCGCGTCTCCTCCGTCAGCGGCAGCAGGCAGACGAGGATGTCGGTCCGGCCCAGGAAATCCGGCAGGCTCTCCGTCCCGGCAAAACAGGTTACGCCCTCGATCTCGCGCCCGGAGCGGCTCCACCCCGCGACCTGGAAGCCGAGCGTCCGCAGCATCCGGCAGCAGGCCTCGCCGAGCATGCCGAGGCCGAGCACGCCGACCCGCCGGGTCGAAGCGGGACGCACGCGGATCTGCTGCCAGATCTCGGCGCGCTGCTGGCCGACGTAGTCGATCAGGTCGCGATGCAGTCCGAGCACGGCCATCGAGACATATTCGACCATGCCGTCGACGATGCCGGTCTCGATCATGCGCGCCACCGGCAGGTTCGGCGGCAGCTTCGACAAATCGAGATGATCGACGCCCGCCCCCGACGACATCAGCAATTCGAGATTGGGGAAGCGCTCGGCCAGATCGTCCGGCGGCATCCAGGCGACGAAGTAGCGGATCTCCGCCGGATCGCCGATATCGGGCCAGATCCGGAAGGACAGCTCCGGCGCCTTCTCGGCCAGGATCTTCGCCCATTCGGCGCCGCGGACCGGATCCGACTTGTAGAGGAGTGCCATCGTCGTCCCTTCAGCCCAGTGCCTGGCTGGCGAGTGTGTAGCGCTGGAACGGACCCGAGGCCCGAGGCAGCCTGCCGCGCACCATGCTGTTGACGCCGTCGACCGGCTTGAGGCCAGCCGCGGTCAACATCGCGCCGAGCGGGGAGCCGTCCTCGATATCGGCCCGCACGAACTGCCCCTGCCGCCCCTGCAAGCCGTGAGCCAGCAGCGTCTGCGCATCCGTCAGATCAGCCGCCACCACCGGCCCGATCACGAGCCCCCGGCCGAAGCGGCGCAGCAGCGCGAACCCGGCCGCCTCGCCGCCGCGCATCAGGACGGTGCCCTCGCCCGCCTCGAGCACCGCCCGCAGCAGCGGCCCGCGCGGCAGGCCCGTGGCCGCCTGATCCAGCTGCTCCAGAACCGGCAGATCGGCCAAACCAGCTGGGCGCACCGCCGCGCCACCAGCGAGAACGGGCACCGGAACCGTCGTGACCTCGCCGTGAAACTGTCGGATCGCCCCGCAGACGACGAAACCGAGCTTCTCGTAGAGCGGCTGGCCGGCGACGGTGGCGTTCAGCAGGAGCGAACGCCCCTCCGCCTGCGCGAACAGCGCCTGCATCAGCTGGCGGCCAATCCCGGCGCCCTGATGCTCCGGCGAGACGATGATCATGCCGAGCGTGGCGTGGTGTTCGCCATAGGGCCACCACAGCGCCGTCGCCACGACCTCCTCACCGAGCGTCGCTACGACGCCCCGCCCGAGCCCGATCGCCATCTCCCAATCCTCGGGCCGGTGCGGCCAACCGACGGCACGCGCGAGGCCCGCACAGATGGCGGCGTCGGCCGGCGCGATGTCGCGCAGGACGGCCGCGTCCCGGATCAGCGTGTCGCCCATCAGCCGACAGTCTCCTGCACGACATAAACCTTCGCCACATGAACGCGGCTGGTCCAGGCACAGGGCGCGCCCTGCGGCACGAAGACGGTCTCGCCTTTCGCCACGGTGACGACGGTGCCGTCCGCCATGGTGAGATCGACAGCCCCTTCCAGGATGTGCATCAGCTCGGCCAGACGGTGCGGACGCGAGATCCGGGCATAGGGCGTCGAGTCCCACAGGCCGGCGCGCAGCTGCACGGCCTCGTCGGTGAAGACATTGTGGCTGCGGCATTGCGGCGACGGGCCGAGCAGGACCTCCGGCGCCGGCGGCGTCGAGGGCGACAGCGGCAGATCCCGGGTGATCAGCGTGGCGCCCGGCATCGCGCTGGTGCCGGCCGTCTGCGCGTGGAAGGCGAAGAAAGTGCCCGGCGCCGCCTCGATCCGAAGCTTTGTGCCGCGCCCGATCACCACCGCCGCGTGAGCGCCGACGGTGAGCGCAGAGGCGCCCGCGACCGACAGCGTCAGTTCGCCCGCCAGCACCACCAGCGTCTCGGTATGCGGGAAGGCGGCGACATCGACGGTGCCCGAAAAAGCGCATCTGCCGGCAGCCGCAGCCTCCGACCGCCAAGCGATCTCGCGGCCCGCCGCGAAGGGATCGGCCGGACCGAGCCCCTGGCCCGGGGCGGAGGCGGGCGGCGCGGACGTCGCGCGGTGGAGCATCACGAGGGCGGGCGTCGTCATGGGCGGGGCGGTCCGTCGCTGTCGTTTCGGAGCGTCCAGCCGCTAAGGCAATCCGTCGCCGCGGGATTGCACTATCTTTTCGATCCCGGTCTCACACGGCGCGGCTGTAGCGTCGCGCCGGCTGGTCGATATGCGCGTCGAAGGCCGAGGCGACCTTGCGCACCAGAAGCCGCGCCCGCTCCGGCATGCGGATGACGGTACCGTCCTGATCCACCATCCCGTCCTGAACCAGCGGCGCGAGCCGGGCGAGCGACGGCGCCAACTGCTCCGGATCGGCGCCATGTCGCGCACAGACCGCCTCGACATCGACCGAAAGGTCGCACATCAGCCGCTCGATCAGATCCGCTCGCAGCCGGTCGTCGTCGCTGAGCCGGTAGCCGCGCACCGTCGCCAGCCCACCCTCACGGATGCGCTCGCCATAGCGGCCGGTCACGACCTCGTTCTGGACATAGCCCTGCGGCAGCCGCCCGATGGCGGAGGCGCCGAAGCCGATCAGCGCCTCGCAGCCATCGGTGGTGTAGCCCTGGAAATTGCGGCGCAGCTGCCCGCTGCCGAGAGCTTGCGCCATCTCGTCGTCCGGCTTCGCGAAATGGTCGAGCCCGATGCGGACATAGCCGGCATCGACGAGGCGCTGCGCCATTGCCTCCGCCTGCTCATGCCTGGCGCCGCCGTCGGGCAGGTCCGCCAGAACGATCCGTTGCTGATGCTTCTTGAAGTCCGGCACATGGGCGTAGCCGAAGATCGAAAAGCGGTCCGGCTCCATCGCAAGACACTGGTTCACCGTCTCGATGCAGGAGGCCGTGCTCTGCCGCGGCAGCCCGTAGATCAGGTCGAGATTGATCCCGCCGATGCCGGCCTCGCGCAACTGCGTGATCACGGCTGCGGTCTGACCGGCACCCTGGACGCGATTGATCGCGCGCTGGACCTCGGGATCGAAACTCTGCACGCCGAGGCTGGCGCGGTTGACCCCAGCCTCGCGCAGTGCCTCGATCATCGCCGGCGCGAGATGGCGCGGGTCAATCTCGACCGCGATCTCGGCGTCTCGGTGCAGCGCGAAACGGTCGCGCAGCAGCGCGACGAGGGCGACGAAATCCGCTGGCGCCAGGATGGTCGGCGTGCCGCCGCCGAAATGAACATGGCGGACGTCGAGCGGCGTGGTGAGACGCGCCGCGACCGCCTCGATCTCTTGCCGCAGGACCTCCAGATAGGCGCCGATCGGCGGGTCGCGCAGCGCCACCGTGGTGTGGCAGCCGCAATACCAGCACATCGACCGGCAAAAAGGGATGTGCAGATAGAGCGAGCCCTTGGTGTCGGGCGAAAGCCCACCGAGCCAGTCGCCGTAGCAAGCGCCGTCGACATCCGCGGCGAAATGCGGCGCCGTCGGATAGCTCGTGTAGCGCGGCAGGCGTTCGTCGAGATAGCTCGTCCCAGGCGCTTGCACGGCCGTTTCCCCCTGCGCCGGTCGACCGGCTTGACGGAAAATCATAGACGGGCGGCTGCGTCCGTCTTTGCGCTAGAGCAAGTCGCGCTCTCCCGCCCGAGGCTCAGACCAGACCGCCATCGACATGCAGCGTCTGCCCCGTGATGTAGGAGGCTTCCGTCGAGGCGAGGAAGGCGATTGCGGCGGCGACCTCTTCCGGCAATCCACGCCGCCCCATCGGGATGATCGCTTCCATCCGCGCGATCGCCTCGGCCGCGAGCTTGCTGCCCCGGCCCTCATCCTTGCGGATCAGCCCGGGCGCGACCGCATTCACCGTGATGGCGTCCGGCGCCAGCTCATGCGCCATCAGCCCCACGGTCGTCTCGAGCGCGGCGCGGCTGGCGGCGGTGGCGGCGAAGGGCTGCATATCGGTGCGCAGCGCATGGGCGGTGAAGGAGGAGGTCGCGACGATGCGCCCGCTGCCGCCGGTCTTCAGCAGAGGTCGCGCCAGCCGGGCCAGCCGCAGCAGCGCGACGACCGAATCCTCGACGGCTCCCCGCAGCTCCGCCTCGGCCAGATCCATGATGCCGCCCTTGCGGGCATGGCCCGCGACGGCCGCGATGGCATCCAGACGACCGAAGCGCTCATCGGCCAGCGCCACCGCGCGCTCGGCCGTGACAGCCTCGGCGATGTCGCCCAGCAGAGTGGCGACGACGGCGCCCGCCGCCCCCGCCGCGGCCGCGACCGCGGCCAGCCCGGCCGCGTTAGAGCCCGTATGCAGCACGAGCCCGACGCCGGGCCCAGCCAGCCGCAGCGCGGTCGCTCGCCCGATGCCGCTGGCGGCGCCGGTGACGAGATGGACGCGTTCGCAGGACATCATCGACGGAGAACCCTGCGCTGCGGTCGAAGCCCGGTGCGCCGTTGGGAGAGGCATGGTGGGGCAAGGAGGACAAATGTGCGAACACATATGTTATTGAAATCTTAGCATAAATTGAAACTGCCCCAAACACGTCGGGACGACGCTGCCATGGCAGCTCGCCAATCCATGAGGTTGATGCTCTGGCGTGACAGGCTGGCCTGCTGCCGGTTTCGTGGACGCCGAGATTGGGTGTTCATGAAGCCGGAGGTGGCAGATGCAGCGAAGACGATTTGGGCGTGAGTTCAAGATCGAGGCGGTTCGCCTGATCAAGGATCGCGGTGTGAGCGTCGCGCAGGCGTCTCGGGACTTGGATGTCCACGAGAACGTGCTGCGCAAATGGGTGAAGGAGTTTGCCGCCGATCCGGCGCAGGCCTTTCCCGGACCTGGTCAGTTGAAGCCCGAGCAGCTCGAGATCGAGCGGCTGCGGCGTGAGGTGACCAAGCTCAAGGCGGAGCGCGATATCCTAAAAAAGGCCGCAGCCTACTTCGCGAGGGAAGCGCTATGAGGTTCTACAATACGATCCGCAGACACTCGACCATCGGCTATCTCAGCCCGGCCGAGTTCGAAAAGAAGGTGGAATTAGCTTAACTAACCGTCCACAGAACCGGCAACAGGCCAAACAGGCTGTCGCGGATTACGACCAGGCCATTCGGCTTAACCTAAAGTCGATTCTCGCTTACCTGAATCGAGGGCTACTCTACTTAAGCAAAAAGGTCGTGTCCCATAGCGTGGTGTAGCTGACGGTGGTCACCGGCGATTGCCGGTTAGGTTTGGGTTGTGAACGCCAACCCTGAACCGAGAGATCCCCGA